>JBBWVR010000172.1:0-22469 GCA_050256315.1 Gammaproteobacteria bacterium
GGTAGCGTTATAATGACGGCAAATGCCTAAATTAACTCTTATCATTGGTAACAAGAACTACTCTTCATGGTCGCTGAGATCTTGGGTGTTTATGAGGCACCATCAAATCACGTTTGATGAAAAGAAGATATTGCTTGATACAGAAACAACCACTCAAGAGCTCTCACAATACAGTTCAGGTATAAAAGTACCAGTATTGCAAGATGGAAATTTAGAAATCTGGGACTCACTGGCTATTCTTGAGTATATCTCTGAACAATACTGCGATTCCAATGGTTGGCCAAGTGATCGGAATGCTCGCGCTATTGCCAGGTCTGTCAGTGCAGAGATGCACTCAAGTTTTGCCAATCTTCGAAGTGAACTGCCGATGAATTGCCGCAAGCAATTCAATCATATAAACCTCTCGGTTGAAGCCGCTGAAGAAGTTACAAGAGTTAAGGAAATTTGGGGAATGTGTCGAGAGCAATTCGCCGGTAATGGGCAGTGGCTATTTGGTGAGTATTCAATCGCTGATGCTATGTTCGCGCCTATTGCACTTCGGTTTAATGGTTATAGTGTTCCGCTCGAAGGAGTTGAAAAGGATTACGTTCAGAGTGTTTTAAATCAACCGTGTATCATCGAATGGATAGCAGAGGCAAAAGCAGAAAAGGAAATTATTCACTCGGAAGAAATACAATTGAAATAGCTTGTATAACATGAGAGTATAGTAAATATTTTTTTGGAAATTTCGCTAAGGCTCTAGCTTCATATTACTTCATTTTTTTTAGATGCTGTGGAGATTTTCTGCACTAAAAAGTAGTTAAATTTTTGCAATTTACCAGTGGGTGTGATGTGATCTTCAGAGGCAGCTTTAATCATACGAAAATTGTCAGCTAACAATGCGCTGATTGTCTTTTCGTCATAAGGCGCAACATCAAGATTTGAGCATATTGAAGGCCCATCCAGTGCAAAAGTAGCTAGCAAAAAGTAGCCGCCTGTTTTAAGGTGCGTATTTAGTTTTCTTATGTATTTTTTCTTTTCACTTTCTCGAGTAAGAAAGTGAAATACAGCGCGATCATGCCATAGGTCAAAACGCTGAACGGTTTCAAAATCAAGAATATTCTGACAGTAAAATTCAACCAAAGATTGCTTGCTTCCAAGCCTTCTCTGAGTGACACCAATTGCTGATTCTGATAGTTCGACTGCGCTCAAATTTGAGTAGCCAACCTCAATCAAATTGTCTATTAGAATTGAAACTCCTGAACCAACATCGATAATCTCGTCGTTTTGGTTTGTGTGCTCAATTATCCAGTCGAGTGACATGGTTGCACGGTTTTGATGCCAGCTAATTTGAGAGTGATTTTTTGCTTTATATAATGACTCCCAGTGGTCTTGTAAATTGGGACTGGGCTTGGGCATATTTCTCTGCGCAGCCATTATGCAGTCTCCTTTTATAGTTGGTTGACAGGGATTTTGATATATCGAATATTGTTTGCTTCGGCTATCGGTAGATTGCCTGCTTGGATATTAACTTGAGTGGATGGCAAAAGTAATTTTTGGGTGTCTCTTAGTTTGTCCTTGTCTTGTCTGACGGTGGGGCGCCCACCTTGATTCATAGTGCTCATATGGCGGGCATGACATCAATGGACGATTCGGAGATGGGATTTTTTGAAACCCTGGCCATGTCTATTTTTGCTGATGATGAGCCCGAGAAGGATTTTAATATCTTCCAAATAGATGGCTCTCATGTGACAGCCTCAAGCGCAATCGTTCCTGACCAATTGTCCATACACAACGATTACTCTGGCGAAATAATTGCCGCTCGCCACACAATGACTTTAAAGATGGAAGATGGTTCGCCATTCACAACCATTACTGCGGGCATATTTGTTTCAAATGACTTACTAACAATTAATGACCAGTCGATGGACATTGGCCGCATTGATGCTTTTGTGAAGAAAGGAACCGTTGAAATATGGAGTATTGTTAATGCCTCTATGATGGCCCACCCTTTCCATATTCACAATGTTCAATTTAAGATTATAAGTAGAAGTGGTGAAGTGAGGGGTCACGAGCTAGGCTTTAAGGATGTTATTCTTGTTCAGCTGGGAGAGACGGTTGAAGTATTGATGAAATTTCCTGAATTTAGTGATTCTAATACACCGTACATGTATCACTGCCATATTCTTGAACATGAAGACAGAGGCATGAGGGGCCAGTTTGTTGTGATATAAAAACAGCCTTCCTAGTGGCCGCGGTATACCTGTTTGATTTATTTTAGGTGTGCGTTATGAGTGATGAGTTAAAAATGGTTATACTGTTGTGTTTCATGGTTGTGACAGGGTATTGGTTTGGCTAAAAAACAAAATAAGAACAATAAATCAGTTGCAATTATAGCGTTCGGCATACTTATTGCTGTCTTGGTGTATTTTTTAGTTTTCAATAATTCTGAAACTAATACCGAGGAAATGGGCCAGTCCATTCCTATCCAAAATAGAGACCACATTTCAGAGAATGAAACCGTTCAAGTGTACAATTCCAACCCACCAACATCGGGTCCACACGCTGGCGCTGTAATTGGCGGATTTTATAGCAGTGAAATAGAAGATATTAATGGCGTTCACAACCTAGAGCACGGTTTTATTTGGATTACCTATCGAAATGTCAGTGCTGAAACAAAGGCCAGACTTAAGAAAATTGCCAATCGCTACTCAGGAAGAGTAGTGGCTTCTGAGCGACGAGCTAACGACGCTCAAATTACCCTTGCATCGTGGGGTCGTTTTGACAAAATGTCGCAAGAAGAACTTGACGAAGATTACGTCATTCGCTTTATTAACAAATACACCAACAAGTCGCCCGAGCGTTTGGCTAAATAGAGTTCTCACTCACTTTAGCTAAGTATTAGAGAATTGTCCTAGATTTTTCCTTTCAAGGAAAAACGTTTCACTTCATCGAACGGCAAGTGGTCGCCCTCATCTTTGCCGTAATACGCCTGCTTAATCACACCCTCTTTATCAATTAAAAAACTGGCTGGCATAATTGTCCATTGACGGCTAATTTCTAATGGAATATAACCCTTTAACAACCCTTTTACAAGTGCTGGTAGTCTCAATGTCCAACCCTTAATCATGCCCAATACCGAATTCGCAATACCGTACTGTTGATAGTATTTATTGAATTCATCAGCAAGAATATAAAAAGGCGCATTGTGTTTGTTACCTAGTGAAGACAAGCGATCAATGGGTGAGTTAAATATTGCCACAATTGTAAAGCCTTCGCCAAGTTCATCAAACCTTTTGCTTAGCTCAAAGATTCTCAAGTTGCAAAATGGACAGCTTGCAAATCGAAAAAATGACAACATAAAGGGCTTTCCTTGCAATTGACTGGAGTCAAAAACTTCGACGTTTATGCTCAATTGAAAGAGTTATTTGCGCGTCTCCAGAATACTTGAAAGAGCACGGAGAGCACTCTAACACGTGTGATTTAAAGCAACACAATTGCATGATTTATAGCTTGGCCAACCCAAATAACGAATGGGGTATTAACAACAAGGCTTTTCGCGTAACAGGGCAACTCTCGACAAATAATGGTGAAGCGCTTCGCGAGGCATCAATCAAAGGAGTTGGTATTGCTTTACTGCCCGTTTTCATTATTGAGGGGGCTTTAAAGGATGGCCGTCTAGTTTGAATTCTCAGTAAACACGAAATAGAACCAGTAAGTTTGTACGCTGTGAAACTGTCTCGTCAGTTCACTCCAGCAAAAGTTAAACTCATGATTGATTATTTAAAGTCCTCTCTCGGAGATTAGCTATAAGTACAAAATAACGCCTCTTTTTTCTCTTAATTGTTGAAAAATTGGGCAATTTTGACTATGACTATTTTTGACGCTCAAAACATTCCAAAATAATGATAAAACTGTATAAAAATGGTCTTCAAATGGCTAGAAACGACTTCTTTATAGAGTTTTTATAGATTTAGAATTGAAAATTTTACCGATTTTCGAAAATTTTAGATTTTTTAGCTATGACCAAAATAATAAAAATAAACGAATGATCGCTTGAATTTATAACCACGTGCAACATTGTGAGTATTTTCAGTTAAAGCTTGCCCTTATTACCTCTTGTGATGTTTTTGATCCAAATCTTTTTTACTGGAAGTTAAAGCTAAGACGCTCTTATGAGTTATTCAGCTGAAGTGCTGGCATACTGCTCTATAAAAAGTGGACCTATAACTCGTTGTTAGCATAAATATTAGAAGGGGTACACTTCATCTATTCTATTAACAATCGAGTGGTTTGAGTCATGATTCAAATTGAAGATTATGCTTTTCCAGAAGGACTTCACCTGCTGAAACGTTGGCAAGAAGTGGAGGATGGCGCCAAACAGGAGATGAAAGACTTGTTTGATGCTACTATCGCTGGAAAGTTTGACGAAAACTTTGCCTTATTGGCGTCACCCGATAGAGTGCATTCAACCGCATCTGTCCACATGCTGGCGTTAGCTTTGCTTTACGATCTGTATGGAGTGGAATCGTGGGACTTCTATAATACAAACCCGTACCGCTACGTCCGCGCCAATCTGGTCGTAAGTCGTTTGTTAGGTATCAGCAAGTTTTACATAACCTGGGCGTTATATGCCTTCACTTGCGAACCATTGGGTCAGAAAATGATGTATCCAGATAGGTTTCCACCCGGTGCTGATCCAGATAACGCTCTGATTAACAGAGAAAATTGGCATCTACTTGAAACACCTGACTTTTCTACGGGTGTTCCTAAGGCCATTGATGATATTCTGAGAGTTTTTGAAGAGCTGACTGGTATGCCACCATTGTTAAACATAACAGCTCCTTACAGTCTTGCTGCAGACATTTATGGGCAAGAGCCACTTCTGTCGGATGTCTTGAGCGAGCCAGACAATGTCAACGCACTACTGAATCATATTGGTGATAAGGTGCTTGGACCGTGGATGGACCACCATTTCGAGACTTTTCCAAACGGCTGGGTTGAATTGTCAGACGCATCAGGCTCTCCGTTCTTTATCGGTCCAGAAAACTGCAAGAATATGTCGATCCGTTCAATCCAACATATGTTGCGAGATAAGCCGTATGTGGATCGTGTATTTGATAACAATTACCGCGGCGATTTTGTGGCCGAGGTAAAGGAAAAAGTGCGCTCTTCGCGTCGTAGATCTGTTGCCGCCCCAAGTGTTGATCGCGGAAATCTAATGAGTTTGACAGACGCAAAGGTTAGTGTTAATCCTGTTTTCATCATGCGTCTTGAGGCGGATAAAGTGAATATTTCATTTTATGAAGAGCAAGCTATTTTGCGAAACCTTCCCTTAACTTCCGGTATCGGCTCGCCCCAGATTGATCGAAACAGTATTAAAGATCTTGTCACAAAAAAAGCAGAGATGGCCGAAGAAGCCAAATCATTTGTCGATGCAATCAAGCACGTCTGTGAAACTATCGACTTACCTGCGGACAACCATGTTAAAACCCCTTGGCCAAGCCATATTTATTTTGAAGATGTTAATGGGGAGTCACAATTCGAGCTAGTCGAAGTCATACTGGATGAAGTCTATAAATGTCCGCCGATTGAATGGCGGACATAAATAAGTGGGTGTTTATGCCCAAATGTAGGATTTGCACTAATTTACAAATGGCTGCCACCTAGCCATCATAGGTGGTAATTTTTATTCAGATCGAGACAGAAGGCAAACGAAGGGCGGGAGTTTACTAGTAGTGAGCGACCGTTCTGAGGCCTGGTAAGAGTTGTATTACAGGCGATAGTTATTTGTCAAAATTGAGGCGTGGAGTAAATGAAAAATGGAAGTTTATATTTTATAAATGACCACTTTGAGTCTTGCTACACAACAAAAATATTGATAATAAATATCTCTGTAATTTAGTGTTTGAAGTGGCGCATGCCGGTAAACACCATAGCTATGCCATGCTCATCTGCTGCAGCAATAATTTCCTCATCACGCATCGAGCCACCCGGATGGATAATCGCTTTAATGCCAGCCTCGGCTGCTGCATCAATGCCGTCTCTAAACGGGAAGAAGGCGTCGGACGCCATCACTGAGCCCTCAACAACCAAGCCTTCATCAGCGGCTTTAATGCCAGCGATTTTGGCGGAATAGATGCGTGACATCTGTCCTGCACCAATGCCGATTGTCATTTGATTGTTAACGTAGACAATGGCGTTAGACTTTACGCTTTTTGCCACTTTCCAGGCAAAGAGCATGTCTAGCATTTGCCCAGCGGTTGGTTGTATTTGGCTAACGCATTTAAGGTCGGACTCTGTTACAGAGCCTAAATCTTTATCTTGCACCAAAAGGCCGCCAGTTACTTTCTTATAATCCAGTGCCGGTTTTGGTATTTGTAAGTCGCCACATTCAAGTACGCGAATATTTTGTTTGTTTGCGAGAATAGCTTTGGCATCGTCATCAATACTAGGACAAATAATCACCTCAACGAATTGACGATCAAGAATACTTTTTGCCGTTGCGCTATCTAGCGTTCGGTTAAAAGCGATAATGCCGCCAAAGGCCGACGTTGGATCGGCTTTGTAAGCGTCATCGTAGGCCTCAAGAATTGTATTTCTTGTGGCCACACCGCAAGGGTTGGCGTGTTTTACGATAACACAGCTTGGTTCTGAAAACCCTCTGACACACTCCAATGCAGCATCGGCGTCGGCAATGTTGTTAAAGGATAAGGCCTTGCCTTGGTACTGCTTACTTGAAGCAATGCTGGCCTCAACTAGATTGGCCTCTTTGTAGAAAGCTGCCGCTTGATGTGGGTTTTCGCCATAACGCAGGGTTTGCGATTTTATAAATTGCAGGTTGATAGTGTTTGAAAAGCCATCTTCTTCTTTGCCTAAATAATTAGCAATAGCGCCATCGTACTGGGCGGTGTGCTCGAATGTTTTTAGTGCGAGTTTTTTGCGTGTATCTAATGTTGTGTCACCCGATGCGCTAACTTCATCAAGCACAACTTGGTAATCGGAGCTATCAACAATTACAGTAACAGAGGCGTGATTTTTGGCGCTTGAGCGTAACATCGCAGGGCCACCGATATCAATGTTCTCAATGGCATCATCGAGCGTGCAATCGGCTTTAGCAATTGTTTCTTGAAAAGGGTAGAGATTGACAACAACTAAATCGATTGGCTTGATGTTATTTTCCGCCATTACGCCTTCATCGATACCACGACGCGCTAATATGCCGCCGTGAATTTTAGGGTTAAGTGTCTTAACGCGTCCTGCCATCATCTCTGGGTAATTGGTATAGTCCGAGACTTCAATCACAGGGATGTTGTTTTCTTCTAAGAGCTTGGCGGTGCCCCCCGTTGAGAGTATTTCGATGTTGAGATCACTCAGTTTTTGAGCAAATTCGATGATTCCTGATTTGTCGGAAACACTAATCAGAGCGCGTTTTATGGCCATTGAAAACCCTTTAGGATGCTAAGCATTTAAAGAAATTATTATAGAGTCTTAGAGTTGGTAAAGTGCTACTTTTTTCTTTAGAGTGGCGCGATTGATGCCAAGAATTCGGGCTGCCTCGCTGTAGTTGTGATTGACTTTATCGAGGACGAATTTCAATGTAGCGGTTTCAGTTTGCTGGGAGACCATTTTGAACACGCCAGACGCCGACTCGTCGTCTAATTGAGTGAAGTATCGCTCAAGCTTTTGGTGAATACAGTCGTGTAAATCGCTTTGATTCATAAAGAATGTAAATAATCTCGGAATATGAAATATTGTTCAGAGTGATCACTCACTCGATTAATGTTTGGCCAAAAATCTCTCGCTTTTTTTTGGTCAAGACGCATAGAATACCAAAAAATATGCTTCCTGGATAGCTGAGTGCCTAATTTATTTCCATAAAAGTCATGAATGCTTGAGATATGGTCTAGTATGACTGGTATTTTATCTTTTTGGCTAATTGGCGGTTTTATTTCGCCCGTTGAAAGATGGTGATGCACTTCACCAATTAGCCAAGGGTTGCCCTGAGTCGCTCTGCCCAGCATAACCGCATCGGCTGATGTGTAATCAAGCACTTTTTTGGCCTTTTCGGCGCTGGTGATATCACCGTTAACAACCACGGGAATGTTGGTGTCACTAACTACTTTTGCAACCGTTTCATATTCCGCTTCACCGAGATATTTTTGCTCACGTGTCCTACCGTGAATTGCTATCATTTGAATACCAGATTCTTCGGCTATTTTAGCGATAGTGGGCGCATTTTTGTTTTCGTTGCTCCAGCCGGTGCGCATTTTAAGAGTTACTGGAATATCCACAGAAGCGACCACGGCGTTAAGAATGTCCGCCACCAGTTTCTCATTTTGCATGAGTGCAGAACCGGCGGCTTTATTGCATACCTTTTTCGCGGGGCAGCCCATGTTAATGTCTATGATATCTGCACCAAACCCCACAGCTTGTATGGCTGATTCGGCTAATTGTTTTGCTTCAGAGCCGGCTATTTGAATACTGACAGGCGATTGTTCGCCGCTAAAATCTAGGCGGTATTTTGACTTGTTGGTGTTGAGTAGGTGTTTTTGAATAACCACCATTTCTGAGGTGGTCAGTGCTGCACCTTGTGCGCGGCAGAGTATACGAAAGGGTTTGTCACTGGTGCCTGCCATTGGTGCAAGTAGAACTTGGGAATTTAGCTGAAAAGGCCCGATATTCATTGTAAAGATCTCATTGGACTTTAGAGTCTTTTTGCTTGCTTGTTGGCTTTCTCTTTAAGGCGCTTTTGCTTTAATTTTGAAATGTAATCGACAAAAAGAATGCCGTTAAGATGATCAATCTCATGCTGAATGCAGACAGCCAACATTTCGCTGGCCTGGATTTCAAGCTCTTCACCATTTCGGTCAAGGGCGCGGACTTTAATATCGTTGGCGCGTTTGATATTTTCGTAATAATCAGGCACTGAAAGACAACCTTCTTCCCATTCTATTTCGCCGGATTTTTCAATAATTTCGGGATTGATTAGGCATAGTGGCTGATCTCTTTCATCGGAGACGTCAATTACAACCACTCTTTGGTGAAAGTCAACTTGGGTGGCAGCTAAGCCAATACCCGGCGCATCGTACATGGTTTCAAACATGTTTTTAACTTGCGTTTTAATGGTGTCATCAACCGACTCAACCGGTTTAGCAACAGTCCTGAGTCTTTTATCTGGATAGCAAAGAATGTCTAGAATCATGATTGGTATGAAGTCTTTGTAATAACACTATTATCCGCGCTTTTCAATTGTTCTGGATAGTCGAGAGTGAAATGAAGGCCGCGACTCTCTTTTCTTGTAAGGGCAGATTCGACAATAATTTGCGCTGTTTGCACAAGATTTCGGAGCTCAATAAGATCTTCTGTGAGAATGTAGAGGCGGTAATAATCGCTAACTTCTTTTTGAATTTGTGTCAATCGATGTTGCGCTGATTGTAGGCGACGATCACTTCGAACAATGCCAACGAAATTCCACATAAGGAGCCTAACCTCTTGCCAAAGATGGGAGACCACCACTTTTTCTTGAGAGTGTTCCACTCTTGAGGCGTCCCAATGGTCAAAAGTTGGCAATTCAATGCTCCGCATAGCATCATTATTAATATGTTTGGCGCAGGCCTTAGCAAAAACAAGGCATTCAAGGAGCGAATTGCTCGCCATTCTGTTTGCACCATGCACACCAGTATGGGCAACTTCACCAATAGCATAAAGATTATCAACACTACTTTGAGCATTGATATCAGTACCAACACCACCACAGGTATAGTGAGCAGCTGGCACTACAGGAATACGTTCATTGCATATGTCAATACCTAGCGTAAGGCAGCGCTCGTTAATAGTGGGAAAGCGCTCAACAATCCAGTCACTGTCTTTAAAAGATAAATCAAGATAAACACAATCAAAACCGTGTGTTTTCATTTCATGATCGATGGCCCTAGCAACAATATCGCGAGGTGCCATTTCTTCACGTTTATCGTATTTGTGCATAAACGTTTCACCATTTGGCAACGTTAGCTTAGCGCCTTCACCCCTGAGAGTCTCAGAGATAAGAAATGATTTGGCATGGGGGTGAAAAAGACAAGTTGGATGAAATTGAGCAAACTCCATATTAATAATTTCACAGCCTATACGATACGCCATAGCAATACCATCACCCGTCGACGTGTCAGGGTTAGAGGTATAGAGGTATGCTTTTGAGGCACCTCCTGTGGCGATAATTGTTTTGCTCGAGATAAACGAAGAAACTCGGTCATTTTGTTTGTCATAAACATACGCGCCAAAGCATTGTTTATCCTTCATTAAAAGATCGATAGCTATGTGGTGTTCAAAAAGTGTAATATTTGATTTTTGACGTACTTGTGCGAGTAAATTTGTTTGTATGGATTGGCCAGTTTTGTCCGACACATGAGCAACACGTTTAGCGCTATGACCGCCCTCGGTTGTGAGGTCGTATGTTGCGCCTTGCTGAGAAAATTTTACCCCTGCTTTTTCTAAATCTTTAATTGCGTTTGGCGCTTGTTCGACCATAAATCGAATACTTTGTTCGTCGCCTAAATTGAAGCCAGTTTTTATTGTGTCTTGTATGTGAGAATCAAAATCATCGGCAGAATCGAGCACTGCTGAGATGCCACCTTGTGCATAATAAGAGGAGCCTTCTAAGAGTTCATCTTTGGCAATTAGCGCAATTGACAAATCCTCTGAAAGCTGTATTGCGCCCATTAATCCAGCCGCGCCAGAGCCGATAATGAGCACGTCAAATTGGTAAGTTTTTGACATAGTTAATTGAAAAATATTGGGGTTAAAATTAGATTGATTAAGGTTGAAAATAATTCATAAAAAAAAGTTGTAATTTCTATTGATGTTAGTATATAATACCCGCCTGAGTTAAACCCTACTAGTTAACTTATCTCTCCTTTAGTATAGTAGACTAAACCCGCTCTCTTATTCGAGGCGGGTTTTTTATTGCGCTCTCATTTATTTTCACATTTTCGGCTTAAACATCAGTAGCAGTTTTGGCAATAAAGTAAGGTTCGCCAGCACAGCGCTAAGCATCGCAATTGCGGTAAAAATGCCAAAGTAAATACTAGGGATAAAATTAGACAGTGCCAGCACCAAAAAACCAATGGCAACGGTGATGGATGTATAGAACATAGCGAGGCCGATGGATGCGTGTGAACGATACATAGTAGCTAGGTAATCTTGATCAACCTTAAACTCTGTCTTAAAGCGATGGATATAGTGAATGGCATTGTCTACGCCAATACCAATAGCAATAGCTGCAATGGTAATCGTCATTAAATCGAGCGGAATATTGGCAAGCCCCATAATGCCCAAAATAAGCAGCGATGGCAAGGTGTTTGGAATTAGCGCTAGAATCGAGAGACTGATGGATCGAAAGATAAATAGAAACATCGCAAAAATCATCGCAAACACAAGTGCAATGGTTTTGATTTGAGATTCAAACAGGCTTTGCAATAGGTTGTTGTATAAAACAAACACGCCCGTCATTCTAAAACTATCTGGCTCTAGGTTAAACTCATTGATAAGGTGTCCTCTTACTTCATTAATAAGCTCATCTCTCTTGAGTGAGCCATCGGTCTCTCGAATTCGAGCGACTATTCTGAGCTGGTTTTCTGATTCAGATAGGTAAGGGTCAAGCACTTGCTCTCTGGCAAAATCAGGCATTTGATTTTTGGCTACCATTAACAAAAATCCGGTTGGTGGCATGCCGGCATTGGCCTGCGTAAGGATTTGCATCAGCGTATCAATCGACAGCACCTTGCCTGTAGCGTCAAGGTTATCCAGATACTGGTGAATGTTGTGGACATCTTCGCGCAAAAAGTCGTCCACCCAGTAGGCACTAGCCATGTCATCAAAGACGATCTCCAGTGACATAGTGCCGCCCAGCTGCTGGTCAATTAGACTTAAGCCTTGGTGGATTTCGGTGGATTTCTTGAAATAATCGATAAAGCGGTTCTCAACTCCTAATTTACTCACTCCAATCAGCGCAATGGTAACGATAAGAACGAGTGCGATAATCAGTTGATTGCCGTATTGATGGGTGAAGTTAGCCAGTTTGTTGGTGAAAGCGAATTCTGTTGAGTGTTTTGCAATCTTGGGTCTTGGTAATAAACTCATTAAGATTGGGAAGATCAAGAAAGAAAGTACAAGTGCAATGGTAACGCCAATAGCCATCATCCAGCCGAAGTCAATTACAGGGCGCACATCGCTAATCATCAATGAGGCAAATGCGGCAATTGTGGTCAGTGTCGTGAATAAACACGGTTTGGACATTTGTTGCAAAGTGAGCAGGGTCAGTGTTTTGACGTCGGCTTCAGGGGTTTGTTGTGCAAGTTCTTTAAATCTTACCACCAAGTGAATGGTGACTGAGAGTGTCATTACCAGCAGTAATGAGAAGAAATTGGAAGAAATGACGGTTACTTTCCAGCCCAGTGCACCCAGTGCACCTGTCATTACCAGTGCACCTGTAACACTGATGCCGATCGGCAATAAAACCCATCTTATGCCTCTAAAAATAAGGGCCAGCATGATGGACATAACCAGTACGACGGCAAGGCTGAAGAGCACAAGGTCGCTGGCAATGTAGGCAATGATGTCATTTCTGATCATTGCCACACCGCCTAAATAGAGTTGTGCGTTATTGCGGTAGCCTTTCATTGTTGCCCGAATACTTTGCACGGCGTCTGCTAGTGCTTCATTGACATCTTCAGTTGATTTGTCGACCTCTTTCAAGTCAATAAGTAAGGCCGATGTTTTACCGTCAAGGCTGACTAGGTTATTGGCATAAAGTGGGCCATTACTGAATTCGCCTGCTATAAGTGACATGTCAGCCTTGCCATTGTCAATGGTAATTGCATCTCCCGTCAACTCTATCAGTGAGAGTGGTGGCGATTGAAACAAAGGTACATCAAGAATGGAAGTAACTGAGGCTACCCTTTTAAGTGCAAGTATGTCATCTCTAAGTGCTCGCAAATACTGAATTTGTTGAGGGTGTAAAACACCGTCTTCAGTGGTGTAGCTAATAATTAGCGAGCTGGAAGTTTGAAAAGTTTCTTGAGTTTTCTCAAATAACGCAAGATTGTTATCGCCTTCAAGCGCAAGAGAGTCTGACGAAGCATCAAGAGAGAAGTGTGGGATTTGGTACAGTAGCGAACCAATTAAAATAAGTAGCAGTGTTAATGCCAGTATCGATTTTTTAATGAGAAAGTTGAAAAGAGAATTCAACATAGACAGGCTTTAGTTAAAAAGCAAACACCGCCACTGGCTCTTGGCCTTGCATATAATCTAAATGGGTTTCAAAAATTGATTTTGTCTGCCACTCGTTATTGCTAGTCCTGGTGATAAGCGTTGCCTGCATTTTATTCTTACTACCAATAATAGCAAACAGTCTGCCGCCAGTATTGAGCAGTTCATTTAATTTCTGGCTTTGCTCGTTCAAAGAGCAACCAAGAACAATAACGTCGTATTTTTGCTTGGAAAAATCAGTTGTCAAAGCATCTGAGACTTGTAAATCAATATTGTTTATGGCAAGTGATTGCAAGTTCTTTTTGGCGGAAGCGGATAACGCCTGATCAATTTCAATACTAACAACACTGTCTGCAAGTTTACCAAGCACTGCAGTGAAGTAACCGCTGCCTGTGCCAATTTCTAGTACACTTTCGTCGTTTTGAACGTCAATAGAGTCCAGAATTCTACCTTCAATTTTTGGCGAGAACATTTTGGCATTGTCACTGAGAGGGATTTCAATATCGGCAAAAACAAGACCTTGAAAATCTTCTGGCACAAAATTTTCTCTTGGCACGTCGCTCAGGGCTTGATTGGCACGCAGGTTAAGACCGCCCCAAGGTCGCACTTGCTGCTCAATAACATTTCTTCTTGCTTTGGTCATATCCATGTTGTTTCCTATTTCCTTTTTCTTGGCGGCATCAGGTCAGTGATTGTGCCTTCCGCCATTTCAGCCGCAAAAGCGGTTGTTTCTGAAAGTGTCGGGTGGGCGTGCACTGTGAGTGCAATATCGCTCATATCACAGCCCATTTCAATCGCTAAAGTTGCCTCTGCTATAAGCTCGCCTGCGTTGGTGCCGCAGATGCCCATGCCGAGTATTTTACCGCTTGTGCTGTCGAATAAACCTTTTGTTACACCTTCGCTGCGACCAATGCTAAGGCTGCGTCCAGAAGCCGCCCAAGGGAACACGCCTTTCTCGTAAGAAATGCCTTCTGCCTTCAATTCTTTTTCGGTTTTACCGGTCCAAGCCACTTCTGGATCGGTGTAGGCAACGGATGGAATGGTGAGGGCATCAAAGCCAGACTTGTGTCCACAGATAACCTCTGCCGCAACTTTGGCTTCGTGTACAGCCTTATGTGCCAACATTGGTTGGCCCACAACGTCGCCAATCGCATAAATATGTGCAACATTGGTTTTCATTTGTCTGTCAGTGGCGATAAAGCCACGTTCATCTACCGAAACTCCTGCCTTATCTGCATTGACCAATGCGCCATTAGGTGAGCGGCCGACGGATACCAATACTTTGTCAAAGGTGTCAGTTTCGGGTGCACCCTTGCCTTCAAAGGAAACTTTAACGCCTTTTTTGAGCGCCTCCATATTAGTCACTTTGGTGTTGAGATAGATATTCGCATAGCTCTTCTTAATGCGTTTGAATAATGGGCTAACAATGTCTTTATCAGCGCTAGGGATGAGCTGCTCTGCCAATTCTACGATGGTAATCTCACTGCCAAGTGCCTCATAAACAGTCGCCATTTCAAGGCCAATAATACCGCCACCAACGACCAATAGTCGTTTTGGGATATCGCTAAGCTCTAAGGCATCGGTAGAGTCCATCACTCGGTCGTCGTCAAAAGGGAAAGATGGTATCTTGGTGACGCGTGAGCCAGCTGCAATAATACAATCTTCGAATTCAATGACCTCGTTACTGCCTTCAACACTGATTCGATTGGATGAGATAAACTGTGCATAACCAGTAATAATATTGACCTTTCTCGCCTTGGCTAATGCTTTAATGCCGCCGGTTAGTTTAACTACGATGTCTTCTTTGTTTTTCCTGACACCATCAATATCAATTGACGGCGCTTCAAAATGGATGCCTAGATGGTCGGCAGTTTTGGCTTCGTTGATCACTTGTGCGGTGTGCAGCAGTGCTTTTGAAGGGATACAGCCCACATTCAAACACACACCACCCAAATTATCGTGGCGTTCAATTAGGGTTACTTCCTTGCCTAGATCGGCCGCACGAAATGCTGCTGTATAGCCGCCAGGGCCAGATCCAATCACCAAAACTTGTGTTTTGATCATAATAATATCTCCATAATATTTTTCAGCACTTGGTTTAAGTCTGCCATAAATTTAGCACCCTGAACACCATCTATCACTCGATGATCGTAAGAAAGGGCTAGGGGCAATGTGGCTGTAGGTACAAACTCGTCACCATTCCAAACAGGCTTAATTTGCGTTCTAGAAACCCCAAGGATGGCCACTTCTGGCGAATTAATAATTGGGGTAAATTGTGTGCCACCAATGCCACCAAGGCTTGAGATGGTAAAACCAGCACCTTGCATTTCAGCTTTAGTGAGGCCATTTTCTCTCGCTCTGGTGGATACTTCAGCCAATTCGTCGGCCAACTCAATGAGAGATTTTTTGCCAACATCGCGAATAACCGGCACGATTAAGCCCTCAGGCGTATCCATTGCTATACCTAAGTTGTAGTATTGTTTCACTAATAGATTGTCACCAGACTCATCCAATGAGGCATTAAAGTGAGGGTGTTGTTTAAGTACCTGAACAACGGCCTTCATGATAAAAACGAGTGGCGATAATTTAATATCTCTGGCTTTTTGGTGCGCTCGGAATTCTTCCATTTGCTCAATATTGACTTCGTCAAATTGAGTGACATGGGGTATCTCGTTCCAGCACTTTGCTAAATGTTTGCCAGAAAGCTTTTTAATTCTTGAAAGTGGTACAACTTCTGTATCGCCCTCAATCGGCCCACTGCCAGTTACAATTTGCTTAACGTAGCCTTTGAGGTCAGCCCCTAAAATACGACCTTTTTGGCCACTACCCTTAATGTTGGATAAGTTAACACCCAATTCGCGTGCTAATTTTCTAATCGAAGGAGAGGCGTGCGATTCTGGTGAAGTGGTAACAGAAATTACTTCGTCGACAATCTTTTTTGGTGCTTCGTCGACTGCAATAATTGTTGTGGTTGTACTTTCGACTGCAGCCACCTCGGGTTTATTTGTGTTATTGTCTTTGGCTTCAAGCAAGAGAATAAGATCGCCAACCGAGACTTTGTCGCCAACATTCAAGAGCATTTTAGTTACCTTTCCAGCCACTGGAGATGGAATTTCCATGGAGGCTTTATCACTTTCTAAGGTAATTATGCCTTGCTCTTTGCTTATAGTATCGCCAACGGTACTCAAAATTTCAATCACTTCCACTTGATCAATGTCGCCAATATCGGGCACTACTACTTCGATAATATTTGAAGTGCCTGCAGACTTATTCGGTGTTTCAGTGATTGCGTCGCTAGATTGATTTTCTTCGCTTGGTGAATCTTTATCACTTTCGAGAGTAATGATTAAGTCGCCTCTGGTTATTTTGTCACCCACTTTAACTTCAATGGATTTTATCTTGCCAGAGAGTGGCGCTGGGATCTCCATTGTCGCCTTGTCGTTTTCTAGGGTGATGATGCTGTCGTCCTCTTTAACATGATCGCCGATGGACACCAAAACCTCTATGACTTCCACTTGATCGAAGTCGCCTATATCTGGCAAAGTGACATTTTTTGTTGTTGACATTTGCTTAGAAAAATTGCTTATGAATTCAAAGGGGTAATTATCGCAAAATTAACCCAATAATGTCGATCAATGTTAAAATTATTTCGCATATTCAGGCGGTATGTTCACTATGTGAAACACCCAACCTAGCAACTTTCCTGAGAGTTGATTTTTTTTATTTGAGAGTTAAAATATTTATGGTACTTGCCCTTTCCACCAACGCACTAAGTAAAACATATTCAAACGGTTTTGAGGCGCTCAAAGCGGTTGATTTAAAAGTTGAAAAAGGTGATTTTTTTGCCTTGTTAGGCTCTAATGGTGCCGGAAAAACAACAGCCATTGGGATTATTTGTGGTTTGATTAAGTCCACTGCCGGCTCTGTTGAGATTGATGGCCTTGATCAAAAGAAACATATTAGCGAAAGTAAACGCAAAATTGGCTTGATGCCGCAAGAGTTTAATTTCAATCCTCATGAGCCCAATATCGAAATACTCATCAATCAGGCGGGCTATTTTGGTATTAATCGTAAAGAGGCTAGAGTTCGCGCTGAAGAATTACTCAAAAAAGTAAACCTTTGGGATCGTCGTCTAGAGGTGCCACAATCCCTGTCTGGCGGCATGAAACGTCGACTGATGCTGGCGCGTGCGTTGATGCATAGCCCAGAAATCCTTATCTTGGACGAGCCAACGGCGGGTGTGGATGTTGAGATTCGTCGCTCTATGTGGCGTTTTTTAAAGCAACTTAACCAAGAGGGTCTGACCATCATCTTAACAACGCATTATCTAGAAGAGGCCGAATCCATGTGTCGAAATATTGCCATCCTCAATGAAGGTGAAATTGTGGTGCAATCCAGCATGAAAGGTCTGCTGAAAAAAGCCAAACATCAAATATTGATACTAGAATGCGTTGAGAGTCTATCTGAGAATATAAAAATCAGGCATTGTGAGTGTGAAGTCCTAGACGAACATACTTTGCAAATAACCCTGCCTGAATCCATGAGCATTTCGGATGTAATTACTAAGTTGTTATTAAAGAATATTACCGTGGCCCATATTCGTTCCGCTCAAAATCGTTTAGAAAACTTGTTTTTATCACTGACCAGTAGGGAGGGTTAGTTATGTGGATTGCTTATCAAACCATTGTTGTGAAAGAGATACTTCGCTTTGCACGTATTTGGGTACAAACCATTGTGCCGCCGGTAGTGACTACTTCGCTGTACCTCCTTATTTTTGGCGGTTTAATGGGCGAGAGAATTGGTCATATGCAAGGCGTTGATTATTTACACTTTATTGTCCCCGGTATTATTTTAATGACCGTGATCATGCAGTCTTACGCCAATACGGTTTCCTCATTTTTCCTGACAAAATACAATCATAGCTTTGAAGAATTGTTGGTGTCACCAGTGCCCAATTGGGTTATTTTGCTGGGGTTTGTTTCTGGCGGCGTGACTCGAGGGTTGTGTGTTGGGTTGGCAGTTACTTTCGCCATTTCATTTTTTGTTGAACTCAGTGTTTATAGTTATGGCATTCTTGCCGTATCTTTTTTACTGACTTCGGTGATGTTTGCCTTGGCCGGCTTTATTAACGCTATTTTTGCCAAATCTTTCGATGATATATCTATTGTGCCAACTTTTGTATTATTGCCTTTGACTTATTTGGGCGGTATGTTTTATAGCATCGATATTCTGCCAAGCTTTTGGCGTTCTCTGTCGGCTTTTAATCCAATCTTTTATATGATGGACGGCTTTAGATTGGGGATGTTGGGGATTGGCTCCACCGAGCTTTATTTGGCATTTATGGTGCCCCTGGCGATGATTGCATTGTTGGCCGCAGTGGCTCTTTATTTACTAAAAAGAGGCGTTAATACTAAGGCTTAATGCCATCTTCTTCGCCGTTAATGAGCCTGGTGATGTTGCTGCGGTGTGTGTAGAAAATTAATAGACAAATAAGCGTAACAACCACTGCTGAGCCAATATCATCTTTGGATAGGTAAAAATATACAGGTGAAATAGCCGTCGCGACCAGGGCCGAGAGCGATGATATTTTTAATACCTTGGCAATAAATAACCAAATAAATATAAAAGCCAGTCCAACGAGCGTGCTGCAAGCGAGCAGTATACCAACATAAGTCGCCACTCCTTTACCACCCTTGAATCCGAAAAATACAGGATAGATGTGGCCGAGGAATGCACCGAGACCAATAAAAGAGACTTCAAACAAACTCAGCTCTAAAAAGGTTGCTAGGAATACCGGCAGAAAGCCTTTTAACAAATCACACAGAAGAACCAGGGCTGCTGTTTTATTGCCAGCTATTCGGCGCACGTTGGTGGCGCCTGGATTGTTTGAGCCTTGCGTGCGAGGATCTGGCAACCCTAATGCTTTGCAGATGAGAATAGCAGACGAAATCGAGCCAATCAAATAAGCTGCAATGAGCAATGGGTAAAAAGTCAAATCCTTCTCCTTGGGTAATGATTTTGAGACAAAAAAATATTCAGATCCAAGGTTAAATTATATCAATCAAAAGCATGAGGCTCTTACATAAACCATTTTATATTTGGTAGTTGATTTTTTTTGCATTTTGCAAAGACCTTAACATTAGTAACGTCAAAAACATTGCTCAAAGGTATCATATGGGCTTTGTGATTCAATAATGTCAGCAATGGATATTGTTTTTATACAAGGCCTTAAGATTGATACAGTTATTGGTATTTACGATTGGGAGCGTGAAATTCGTCAAGATATTGTTTTTGATATAGAGATGTCTTCTAATAATGGAGCTGCAGCCAATACCGATAATATTGATCAAGCGGTAAACTATCATGCTGTTTGCGATCGTCTTTGTGATTATGTGAGAGGCAGTGAATTTCAACTGGTGGAAACCCTAGCTGAGGAAGTGTGTCAAATCATTATCAATGAATTTGGTGTAGAGTGGGTCAAGTTAAAATTGAACAAAGGTGAGGCAGTTACTGGCGCTGAAGGTGTTGGTGTTATTATTGAACGAACAAAGTCTTAATGAGTGATGTTCATATCAATATCGGCTCAAATGAGGATAGGGCCTTAAGGCTCACGCTTGCACTTGAAGTCTTAGAGCAAGAATTTTCAAATATTGTTGTTTCTTCCTTGTATGAAAGTCCTGCTGAGGGCTTCGAGGGCAATGATTTTTACAATATTGGCGTCAATGCCACCACCGATAAGTCGATCCATGAAGTGAGAGCAACTTTAAAAGAGATCGAGGACGATTTAGGTAGAGACCGAAATTTAGCTAAATTTTCTGCACGGATTATTGACCTTGATTTGGTGCTTTATGATGACGTTATAGAAGCTTCATTGAATTTGCCACGTGCCGATATTCTCAAGTTTGGCTATGTTTTGGCGCCATTGGCGGAACTGAGTGCGAGTAGGCGCCATCCAATTGAAGGGCAAACCTATCAAGAGCTTTGGCGAGCATTCCAATCGAGTCGAGACTTTATCTTGAATCAGTATAATATCGACGAACTATTTAAATAATTATCAGTCTATGAAAAAACTACCAGTTATATTAATTCTTATCATTGTTGTTGCCGCGCTTGGCTATTACTTGCTTTCTGGGCAGAGCAAGGACGAGATTGCCCTCACTGCAAATAGCAGTACTCAGGTTGCACAAATTGATAAAAAAGTGGCTGACCAAAGTGAGCCCGCCCAAAAAACAGAAATTGTAAAGACCCAAGCAATAGAGAAGCACACTCATGATGAGTCTCATGAGCATGAAAGTCAAGAATACGTTGCCGGAATACATTATGTGGTGATAGACAAGCCTGTTGAAACCCAAACCGGTGATAAGGTTGAGGTTCGAGAATTATTTTGGTATTACTGTGGTCACTGCTACAATTTAGAGCCTTATATTCATGCGATGGAAGCGACCTTAACGGATGAAGCGGTATTTGTGCGCCAACCCTCGGTGCTTGGAGATAGCTGGATAAACGGTGCTATTTTCTTTTATGTTTTAAAGGACTTAGGAGAGTTAGACAGATTGCATGCACCTTTATTTGACGCTATTCACAAGCATGAAATTAAGTTTAATTCGCAAGAGGAGTTTGTAAGTTGGTTGGGCGATAACGGTGTTGATACCGAAAAAGCTAATATGGTTTTTGCATCATTTTCAGTGGAGAGTAATGTTAGAAAGGCAATAGCCGATACACGAAAATATCAATCCAGAGGTGTTCCAACATTAGTTGTAAATGGAAAGTATTGGGTGGATGCGATGCATGCAGGCAGTATCGAAGGTGTCTTTAAAGTGGTGGATTACTTGATTGAGAAAGAGTTGCACTAGGCAGTGCTCAAGTCTTTTTCAGAAAGTGTTTTAGTTTTTGCGGGCCTTGACCCTAGCGGGGGCGCTGGCATCAGTGCCGATATCGAGGCGATTAATCAATTTGGAATAACAACTCTTCCGATTGTTACTGTGCTTACTGTGCAAAACACTTGCGAGGTGACACAACTTGAAGCTGTTGATTGCGCACTAATCGAAGCGCAATACAGGGCAGTTGTTGCTGATATCGATTTTCAGGTTGTTAAAATTGGCCTACTCGGATCTACTGAGCAAATCAAAACCATTGCGCACTGTCTTAGTGAAAAACCGCAATTAAGCATTGTTCTAGACCCCATTATTCGCGCCAGTAGTGATAAGCAGTTGGTTGATGAAAGTGCGATTTTAGCAATGCGGAAACAGCTTATTCCTTTGGCAACAATCATCACCCCAAATCAAGCGGAATTATCACTTCTAGTGCCCGATTTGGATGAGTCAAGTGCTATTAAGTTACTGAATTGTCCTTGGATTTTGCTGACTGGCACGGATGGCGTACAAAAGGAAATAGAACACCGTTTATATTGCCAAGGTGAGCTCCACTCGAGTTTTCGTTATGTGAAACTTCCGGGAGAATATCACGGTTCTGGCTGCACACTGGCGAGCGCGATTAGTGCATTGCTCGCACTCGGTATTGATGTCGACATTGCTTGCAAGAGGGCGCTGGACTACTGTTATCAAACATTATTAAGCGCAAAAAAGCTGGGTAAAATGCAATATCATCCCAATCGCTCTAAGCCAACATAATCACGCAAATGCCGCATAATGTCTTTTATTAATCAATGGTTACGTTCAGATATTCAAGAGATTCAGGCTTATCACGTCCAGAAGTCGAAAAATATGATAAAACTGGATGCTATGGAAAGTCCATTTTTAGTCCCTGAAGATTTAATCAAACCTTATCTTGCCTACTTGGCAGAAGCGGAGCTCAATCGTTACCCTGATGCGGGCGCTGAAGAGTTACATCAAACGTTAAGAGATTTAATGGACATCCCTGAGGGTTTGGATATTTTGCTAGGCAATGGCTCAGATGAGCTTATCCAGCTATTGGCCTTGGCTTGCGACACAGGCGATACCATCCTTAGTGTTGAGCCAAGTTTTGTTATGTACGAAATGATTGCCAAGTTCACTCGCCTTAATTACAAAGGGGTGATGCTGGACGAGAATTTTGAGATTGATCTGGATGTGATGCTAGCAACGATTGAAAAAACACAGCCAAAACTGATTTTTATTTCTTATCCAAATAACCCAACAGGCAATGCTTTTGATCGCGATGCTATCAAAAAAATCATCGAAACCAGCACTGCTTTGGTGGTGGTGGACGAGGCTTATTACGCATAT
>JBBWVR010000173.1:0-4714 GCA_050256315.1 Gammaproteobacteria bacterium
CCCCATCAAATAGAGGCGAAATACCGCGACATTTGGGAGCAGGGCGATTTCTTTTCCTCACAGACGAATTCTCAAAGCAAAGATGCTTATAGCATCGTTCTTCCGCCGCCTAACGTAACTGGTAGCCTACACATGGGTCACGCATTTCAACACACCATTATGGATGTGTTTACACGCTACCACAGGGGTAAGGGCGAACAAACACTTTGGCAGCCAGGCACAGACCACGCTGGCATCGCCACGCAAATGGTTGTTGAGAGGCAACTTGCACAACAAAACCTCACTCGACACGAAGTCGGTCGTGAGAAATTTATTGAAAAAATTTGGGACTGGAAACAACAATCTGGTGGCACTATTACCTCGCAAATGCGCAGACTTGGTGCCTCAGTTGATTGGGATCGTGAACGCTTCACAATGGATGACGGTCTTTCTGATGCCGTGCAAAAGGTCTTTGTTGACTTGTTTAACGAAGGGCTAATCTATCGTGGCAAAAGGTTGGTTAATTGGGACCCAGTATTATTAACAGCGGTCTCTGATTTAGAAGTAATCAATACCGAGGAGCAGGGCTCTCTCTGGCACATGCGCTACCCTATTGCTGATTCTGACGAAGTACTGGTAGTAGCCACCACTCGACCAGAAACCATGTTGGGTGACAGTGCTGTTGCCGTTCATCCACACGATGAACGCTACAAGCACCTCATTGGAAAACTGGTCAACTTGCCATTAACTGAGCGCCAAATACCGGTTATTGCGGATGATTATGTCGATATGGAGTTTGGTACGGGTTGCGTCAAAATCACCCCTGCACACGACTTCAACGATTACGAGATAGGTCAAAGGCACAATCTTGAGGTGATTAATATTCTCACCGATGAGGCCAAAATTAACAATGACGCCCCTGCCGCTTATCAAGGCCTAGACCGCTTTGTTGCTCGAAAGCAAATCGTTAAAGATTTAGAAGCCCTCGATCTTCTTGAAAAAATCGAACCACACACCTTAATGACGCCACGTGGTGATAGAACCAACACCGTAATCGAGCCCTATATGACAGACCAATGGTTTGTCAAAATTCAACCATTGGCAGACCCCGCAATTGAGGCGGTAAAAAATGGCGACATTCGCTTTGTTCCTAGCAATTGGGAAAAAACGTATTTTAATTGGATGGACAATATTCAAGATTGGTGTATTTCTCGTCAAATCTGGTGGGGCCATCGTATTCCAGCTTGGTATGACGAAAATGGCAAAATCTATGTTGCCAAAAACCACAAAGAGGCTCAACAACAAGCCGGCGAAGGCGTGGCACTTAAGCAAGACGAAGACGTATTGGACACTTGGTTTTCATCAGCACTTTGGCCGTTTTCAACGCTGGGCTGGCCAGAAAAAACACCTGAGTTGTCACGCTTCTACCCTACTAATGTATTGGTAACGGGTTTTGACATCATCTTTTTCTGGGTTGCCAGAATGATTATGTTTGGCCTTAAATTTGCTGGTGATGTGCCGTTTAAAGATATTTATATCACCGGCCTCATTAAAGATGGTCAAGGTCAAAAAATGAGTAAATCCAAGGGCAATGTTCTTGACCCAATCGATCTCATCGATGGCATCACTCTTGAAGACCTACTAGAGAAGCGCACCCAAGGCATGATGCAACCAAAAATGGCGGAAAAAATCAGAAAACAAACTGAAAAAGAGTTTGCAGATGGCATTCCTTCATTTGGCGCTGACGCATTAAGATTCACCTTTGCCGCACTCGCCTCTTTCGGCCGTGACATCAAGTTTGACTTAAAGCGTGTTGAGGGCTACCGCAATTTCTGCAACAAACTGTGGAATGCCTCACGCTTTGTATTAATGAAGCTTGAAGGTCGGTCTATTAATGAGCATGCACCTATCTCTATCTCTGATGAATGGATCTTGTCTCGCCTGCAACACACCAAGATTGCTGTTGAAAAACACCTTGCTGATTACCGCCTAGATTTAATGAGTCAGGCACTTTATGAGTTTGTATGGCACGACTACTGTGATTGGTATTTAGAGCTTTCTAAACCCCTATTAGACGATGATAACACGCGCGCTGGAACTCAAGCAACACTCATTAAGGTACTTAGTGAAACCCTCACCTTGCTACACCCAATCATTCCATTTATCACGGAAGAGATTTTTGAACAATGCCAATCATTAACTGAAGGCGATTCAGAAAGGTTAATAACCACAGCCTACCCTAAAATTGATCGAGACTTAATCTCTGAAAATTCAGAGGCAGAAGTTGCTTGGCTGCAAGGCTTTATCCTGGGTATTCGCCAAATTCGAGGTGAGATGAATATTGCCCCCGGTAAACCGTTGCCTTGCTTTATTCAAAGCAGCAATGATATAGATAAAGATTACCTTAAAAGTAATCACTCAATTTTGACAACACTTGCCAAGCTTGAAAGTATCACTCAATTATCAGATTCAGATGAAGCTAGCGAGTCTGCGACAGCATTGGTGGGAGAGATGAAAATCCTGATTCCACTGGCAGGACTTGTTGACAAAGAGCAAGAAATTGGGCGACTTAACAAAGAAATTGAAAAATTAGCTAAGCAACAGCAGCAATTCTCAGGCAAACTTAATAATGAAAAGTTTGTTTCTGGTGCGCCAGAAGCGGTTGTTGAAAAGGAGCGACAAAAGCTGCACTCGGTAGAGCAAGCACTCAGTAATTTAAGTCAACAATTGGATAAAATATCGACATTATGAAGCTAATCAAATTCTTATCATTAGGCTTAATAATGGTAACAACGATGGTTAGCGCCGATTCCTTCGTCTACATCACCGATCAAGTGGAGATTCCAATTCGCTCTGAAAGTACTACGCAAGGGAACAATCTCATCCGTACGCTGCCATCGGGAACCAAGTTGTCGATATTGCAAGCAACAGAAGATGGCTGGACACAAGTGCAATACGAAGACACTACCGGCTGGATTATCTCAAGATACTTAAGCAACAAGCCACCAGCACGACAAGAGCTGGAAGAGCTCAGTATAGAAAATAGTGCCAATAAACTGATGGTGTCGAAATTACAGAACGAAAAAGAGCAGCTCGAAAATGAGTTGCTAGGCCTTAAAGATGACAACGCCACACTTGCTATTCAAAGCTCGAAAGCCAAGGCTGAGAAGGAACATATTGAGAAAATTTACCAAGACGCTTTAAAGCTTGAGCACGAAAATGAAAAGCTCATGCAAGAGTCATTGCAGCTCAAAACCGAACTACAACTCGCCAACAATCATAGCCAAATCGAACAAGACACAAGTTCGAGAAATTGGTTTATAGTTGGCGCATTGGTATTATTCTTTGGCATGATAATTGGATTCATTCTGCCAAATTTATTAAAGCGTAAGCGTTACTAACCTTGGAGTCTTTGCATTAATCATTTTGATTGGTACAAGGGTCACATCTTATTGGAGAAAACTATGAATTTGTTAAAACAAGCACTCACTTTTGATGATGTATTATTGGTGCCAGCACATTCCACTATCATGCCTAAAGAGGTAGATCTGACAACGCAGCTGACCAAAAACATCAAGCTCAATACGCCAATTTTATCGGCGGCAATGGATACGGTCACTGAAGCCAACCTTGCAATCGCAATAGCGCAAGAAGGCGGTATTGGCATTATTCACAAAAACATGTCAATCGCCGCTCAAGCGCAAGAGGTTTGGAAGGTTAAACGATTCGAATCTGGCATTATCAGAGATCCTATTAGCATTGAGCCAAAGGCAACGATTAAAGATGTATTTGACTTACAGGCGCATCACGGTATTTCTGCCCTTCCGGTTGTTTCTAACAACGTTGTTGTTGGGCTCATAACCAGTCGAGATGTTCGATTCGAAACGCGTCTAGACGCTTTGGTTGAAAGCATCATGACCCCACAACAAAATCTAATTACCGTTCGCGAAGGTGCTTCGATGGAAGACGTGCGCGCACTGTTACAAAAACACAGAATTGAGCGTGTTTTGGTAACGGATAAAAACTTTAAGCTTGGCGGCATGATTACCGTCAGCGACATTAAGAAAACTAGCGATTTCCCTCTTGCTGCAAAAGACGATCAAGAAAGATTGATTGTTGGTGCCGCCGTTGGTGTTGGTCCTGGTACTGGTGAGCGCATTGCCGCACTTGTTGAGGCGGGTGTCGACGTCGTTGTTATTGACACAGCTCACGGCCACTCTCAAGGCGTGCTAGATCGTGTTAAAAAGACCAAGAAAACACATCCAAATCTCGATATTATTGCCGGCAATATTGCCACCGCTCAAGCAGCGCTTGATCTTGTTAAAGCGGGTGCAGATAGTGTTAAAGTTGGCATCGGCCCAGGAAGTATTTGTACCACTCGAATTGTTGCAGGCGTTGGCGTACCGCAAATCAGCGCCATTTCAGATGTAGCTGATGCCCTTAAAGGTACTGGCATTCCTCTAATTGCTGATGGTGGCGTTCGGTTCTCAGGCGATGCAGCCAAAGCTTTTGCAGCTGGCGCCTACAGCATCATGCTTGGCTCTATGCTTGCAGGTACGGAAGAGTCTCCCGGTGAAGTAGAGCTATTCCAAGGACGCTCTTACAAGTCCTACCGAGGCATGGGCTCATTAGGCGCCATGGGTCAAGCCCACGGCTCATCCGATCGTTATTTCCAAGCCGAATTAGCGGCTGATAAATTAGTCCCGGAAGGGGTTGAAGGACGCGTGCCATTTAA
>JBBWVR010000174.1:0-2345 GCA_050256315.1 Gammaproteobacteria bacterium
CCCTGGTGGTGAAATTGGTAGACACACAGGACTTAAAATCCTGCGGCTTCACGGCCGTGCCGGTTCAATTCCGGCCCGGGGCACCATTCAATCTCTTCACCTCTAATCTTGTATCTTCTCAGACACTATCTTAAGTGCTTGGTAATCCTTGCTGTTAAAGGGTTTTGTTACCGCTTGTTGCTATCCTTTCACCTTGTGTCATCTCAATATTTATCTTAACTTCTTAGATAAAGGTGTACTACAATGTGTACCTAAAACAAAAGTAGGGACACATCATGCTTTTAATTCCGGCCCGGGGCACCACCCTTTTTTTACACCCTTCTAGTCTAGAGATTGCCAACGTTACCTAGTGTTTCAGTACTATAATTCCTAACACTATGCCCATTGTTGATTTTATTGTAATTGGTCGCGGCCTGATTGGCTCGGCAGCAGCTCGCCACCTTGCCACTAAAGGAGCAAGTGTTGTTTTAGTTGGTCCTAGCGAACCAGCAAACCTTAAAACGCACACCGGTGTATTTAGCAGTCACTACGACTCAGCACGCATTGTTCGCATACTGGACACGCTTGCTCATAATTGTCAAATTAGTACGGCAGCAATTGAACGCTTCAGGCCACTCGAAAAAGAAACGGGCATTAACTTCTTCCAAGAAGTAGGCTATCTTGCAGTATCAAATAACGCAAGCTTTCTTAAAGATATGAGTGCCCACGCAAATACCTATTATCCCGAGATGGAAGCATTTTCTTCACAACAACTGGGTGAGCGCTTTCCCTATTTCCAATTCCCAAAGGATGTTCGCGGGATATTTCAAGCCAAGAACGCCGGCTGGTTAGATCCCAGAAAAAACATAACAGCACAAAACAAGGCACTAGCGAGTTGTGGCGGGATTATTGTTGACGACACAGTCGTTGCAATTGAGAAGAGTAAACGCTACATCACTGTAATAACTGAACAATCCACACTCAAATGCAAAAAATGCATTTTTTCAACCGGCGCATTTGCCAATATTGGCAACACCATTCCCCGTCCAATAGATTACGGTGTTGTGCCTCACTCAGCAGTGCTAGGCGAAATACCTGAGGGTCAATTGGAAAAGCTTATAGGTATGCCGACGCTGAGCTATCGACTCGGTGACAAGCCCAATAAGTTTCTGTATTTTTTACCGCCGGTTAAGTACCCAAATGGCAAGCACTACGTCAAAATCGGCCATGCACTTGGTGACGAAATGGCAAAAGATAAGCAAGCACTTAAGGAGTGGTTTCATTCTGATGGTGACCAGTCAAAAATCCCGTGGCTAACTAAGTCCTTGAGAGAGCTACTGCCCTCTGTAATATTCAACGGCTTCCACTCGGTTCCTTGCGTAACAACCACATCTCCTACCGGGGGCAACTATATTGATCAATTTGAAGACGAAAGACTTTACGCCCTTTTTGCCGGTGGTGGCTATTGCGCTAAATCAGCAGATGAACTAGGCTACATAGCAACAGAATTCGCCCTAAATGGGGAGTTTCCCGCACCTTATAATCGTGATGATTTTAAATTGATCTACCAATAAAAAACCCCGCACTATAGCGAGGTTTTTTATTAAAAATCGGCTTAACTAAGCTTCGTCTGCACCACGTTGACCAACAAAATAAGCAAGACCAAAGTCATTGGTACGGAATGTAATCACACTGCCTTTAGGGAAGTAGAATAAATCGCCCGCAGTTGCAGTTACTTCCTCGCCAGATTCATCAGAAATGATAAATTCACCATCAAGAATGATTTTCATTTCTTCGTATGTGTATTCATAAGTGATTGGCCCACCTTTTTCTAAGCGAAACAAGCCTGCAGACATAGGTGCATTCTCATCTCTTGACAATGCAAAGTCCGTTAAAAAGGCATTATCGCCCTCAAATAAAGGGATTTCTTTTTCTGTAATCTTGCCTTTAAAGTCCATCTTGACCATTTTTTTTCTCCTAGAAAGTTAGTTAATTTAATAGCAATATTATCTTTCAAATAAAAGCAGTTGAATCTAAAAATATTCACACCGATATGAAATCATTAACAACCAAAACCTGACACTTGAACGTAATACAGTCAATTATGCACCAATAATCAAAAAAAACTTTACCATTACCCTTTTATTCAATAGTTTCTACAAAAAACACTCTAGAGCAGTAAGCTCTTAATTATTACTTCTAATACTCAGAATAAAGAGTGGTGGCAAACCTGCAAAATAGTGTCATGAGAAACCAACTCATAGCACGACAGTTAGTAAAAGACAACAAGGAGTCAATTAAAAACTAAAAAAATGTAGCAGGTAATTTTAAGTATTTGAAATATTTACTCAAAGAGCATAAGTTTC
>JBBWVR010000175.1:0-3208 GCA_050256315.1 Gammaproteobacteria bacterium
TAGACTGTGTCTTTGATGATATTGAAATAATGCCATTGGCAAGCGAAGAAAATTAAGATGTATAAAGCAAGATTATTTGCCAGTAAACATGCGAGAGCTTATGAGGCGATGTATAACGCTTCGTCGCCTATTATTTTGGCGTCTCTTAGACTTGTGCAAAAACTAACAAAAGGCAAGCTTGACAAGCCAATTACTTGGGCTGAAAAGAAAACCAAAGGCTTTCTATTTGATTGTCAAATGTGTGGCAACTGTGTCCTGTCAACAACAGGCATGACGTGCCCAATGAACTGTCCAAAAACTTTGAGAAATGGCCCTTGCGGCGGTGTTCGTGCTAATGGTAATTGCGAAGTGAAGCCAGAGATGAAGTGTGTTTGGGTTGAGGCTTGGAGCGGTTCAAAAAAAATGAAACACAACCATAAAATCCAAGAAATTCAATTTGCTGTAAATAACGAGCACAAAGGTTCGAGCGCTTGGATTCGATTGGCGAATGAAGACCTTAAGGCAAAATAGCAATGGTATCCGACGAATCAATCAAAATTAATCCGGAATATGTTTACCATCCGGGTAACCCATTGCCAGAAATTGAAGGCCATGTTTCACGTGGAAGATTTGAGCGCGTTCTTAAGCGCGGTGAATTTGCGGTAACGACAGAATTGGCGCCGCCGGATTCTGCCGATCGCACAGAAGTTTTTCACGAAGCGGCGATGTTTAATCATGCGGTTGATGCGATTAATGCGACCGATGGCTCTGGTGCAAATTGTCACATGTCGAGTGTTGCCGTGTGCGCATTGCTTGCTCATATTGGTTATTCGCCGATTTTGCAAATTTCTTGTCGAGACAAAAACCGAATTGCCATTCAAGGCGACATTTTGGGCGCTGCAGCGATGGGTGTTTGTAATGTTTTGGCCTTAACGGGCGACGATGTCAGTGCCGGCGATCAACCAGAAGCGAAGCGTGTTTTTGATTTAGACAGTATTTCATTGTTGACAACGATTCAAAAAATGCGAGATGAGTCGACACTTTTAAGCGGTAGAAAGTTGACTGAGGCGCCTGCAATGTTTGCTGGTAGTACGATTAATCCGTTTGTTCCTCCTGTTGAATCTCGAGTGTCGCAAATGGAGAAAAAGATTAATGCCGGTGCGCAGTTTATCCAAACACAGTATTGCTTTGACATGCCGATGCTAAAAGATTTTATGTCGGAAGCGGTCGATAGAGGCCTAACCGAACGTGCCTTTATCTTGCCTGGTGTGGGTACATTGGCCTCTGCAAATACAGCAAAGTGGCTTCGCTCAAATGTGCCTGGTGTGCATATTCCAGATAGCATTATTAAGCGGCTTTCGGGTGCAGAAAACCAGAAAAAAGAAGGACAAAAGATTTGCGTTGAGCTAATGCAACAAGTCAAAGAACTTGAGGGCGTTAGTGGCGTACATGTAATGGCGTACAAGCAAGAACAGTATGTCGCAGAGATGGTCAAAGATTCAGGTGTTCTTGGCGATAGACAGCCTTGGGCGCCTAAGAATGAGTATTAATTAGTTTACGGAGCAAGAAAGAAATGACAACAACAACTTTATCGTCAGCAAAGAAAGAAGTGACCATTGGTTTCGGCCACCCTTTTGTTATGATTGGCGAGCGCATCAATCCTACAGGCAGAAAAATTCTTGCCGAAGAGATGAAAAACGGTGATTATTCGCGCGTCGTAGCAGACGCTATCGCCCAAGTAGAGGCTGGCGCACAAATGTTGGATATTAATGCCGGTATTCCACTGGCCGACGAGCCAGCCATTCTAGCGGAAGCTATTCGTCGTGTACAAGCCGAGGTCGACGTGCCTTTATGCATTGATTCGTCTATTATTGAGGCGCTTGAAGCCGGCCTTGCGGCTTATGATGGGCGTGCACTGGTGAATTCAACGACTGGTGAGACTGAAGTTTTAGAGCGTGTTTTGCCTTTGGTCAAAAAATACGGCGCGGCTGTTGTTGCGATTTCAAATGACGAAACAGGTATCAAGCAAGATCCAAATGAGCGTTTTTTGGTTGCAAAGAAAATTGTAGAGCATGCAGCGGATTACGGTATTAAGCCTGAAGACGTTGTTGTGGATCCGTTGGTAATGCCAATTGGTGCGATTTCGCAAGCGGGCAATCAGGTGTTTGATTTAGTGCGCAGATTGCGTGCCGAATTAAAAGTAAATACAACTTGTGGCGCTTCCAATGTGAGCTTTGGCTTACCTCAGCGTCCCGGCATTAATAACGCATTCTTACCGATGGCAATTGTGGCCGGTATGACTTCAGCAATCGTTAATCCATTGCACGCTGAATTGGTACAAGCAATCAGAGCGGCAGACGTATTAACGGGTGTTGATGATGGTTGTGTGGCATGGATTAGAGCATATAAAGATCCTTCGGCGGAAGGTGCCGATGGTCGCGAAGGACGTCGTCGTAGAAAGCGCGCTTAATTATTATTACTATGGCTGATATTGGATACAAAGGGTCTTGTGTTTGCGGTCAAACGACTTACGAGGCGTTTGATTTGTCGGATGTGTCCTTTTGTCATTGTCAGCAGTGTCGTAAGATGACTGGCCACTATATGGCTGCTTGTCAGGCGCAAAGAGATAAAATAACAATCAGTGGTGAGATTAAGTGGCACTATACACACGCAGGCTCGCGCCACGGTTTTTGTGAGAATTGCGGGGCGCATATGTTTTGGCAGAATGATACTTTGCCAACCATTAGCGTCACTGCCGGCAGTCTTGATGATGCGAAAGATTTAGCTGTGCGCCATCATATTTTTATCGAAGAAAAAAGCTGCTATTATGAAATTAATGCTAACGAGCCGCAATTTGAAGGATACGGTAATAGCAAAACAAAGGGAGACGAGTAATCGTGGATGATATTCAGCAAATTTGTTTTACACCGTCGGGTCGCCAATACAAAGGCGAAGTTGGTGATACGCTGTTGCAAGTTGCTCAAGACGCGGGCGTTGCAATTCGTTCGTTATGTGGCGGCTACGGTCAATGTCACCAATGTTGGATTGAGGTTTCGGAAGGAACACATTCGAAGTTTGGCGTTGATTGCAAGCCAGAGAACGTCAGCGGCATTACTCGACTTGAAAGACAGCTGATTGAAGAAAATCCGAAATATCAAGGTAAGCGGCTCGCATGTCAAACCTGCATTCAAGGCGATTTGGTTATTGACGTGCCGGAAGAGTCTCAAGA
>JBBWVR010000176.1:0-7502 GCA_050256315.1 Gammaproteobacteria bacterium
AAATGCGGATGATAAAGCCAATGCTGAGACGAAATTCAAAGAAGTTCGTAAGGCCTACGATGTCATCTCAGACCCTCAAAAACGCCAAGCTTACGATCAATTTGGACACGCAGGTGTTGAACAAGGCGCAGGAGGCAGTCCATTTGGTGGTGGTGGATTTGGTGACATTTTTGGTGACATTTTTGGCGGTGGCCGCTCAACGCCAGACAATAGAGGTTCAGATTTACGCTACGATTTAGAGATCGACCTCACTCAAGCTGTCAAAGGTGATACCGTTAAAATCAGAGTAACTAAAAACGCCGGCTGTGACACCTGTGATGGCTCGGGCGCAAAACCCGGCACTTCAGTTAAAACGTGTGGCACTTGTCATGGTTCTGGACAAGTTCAAATGCAACAAGGGTTTTTTGCGGTACAAAGACCTTGCCATCAATGCAATGGCGCTGGTGAGCACATTGAATCCCCTTGCGGCACTTGTCGTGGCCAAGGCGTGGTTAGAAAACAAAAAACACTTTCTGTTAAAATTCCTGCCGGAGTTGATACTGGCAATAGAATTCGCCTTAGTGGCGAAGGCGAAGCTGGTCTACGTGGCGGTCAAACAGGAGATCTTTACGTACAGATACACGTCCTCGAACATGATATATTTCAACGCGAAGGTAGTGACCTTTATTGCGAAGTGCCCATTGATTTTGCAACGTCAGCACTTGGTGGCTCTATCGAAGTACCAACCCTTGACGGCAAACTAAAAATCAACATCCCTGCCGGCACCCAATCAGCCAAGTTATTTCGCCTGAGAGGAAAAGGTGTGCCAGCTATTAGGCATGGAGGCACTGGAGACTTACTCTGCCAAGTAAAAATTGAAACTCCAGTCAATCTAACAAGTAAGCAAAAAGAGTTGTTAAAGGAGTTTTCAGTTTCATGTGGTGAAAAACAACACCCAGAATCTAACTCCTTCTTTGGTAAAATGCGATCTTTCTTTGAGTAAACCCAAATCCTAAAATGATTATTACAAAAATTAAGGCCCGTGAAATCCTTGACTCTCGCGGCAACCCTACTATTGAAGCCGATGTAATTCTTGATAATGGCGTAATCGGCAGTGCCATGGTGCCTTCTGGTGCCTCAACTGGCCAACGCGAAGCTTTGGAACTAAGAGACGGCGATAAGAGCCGCTACCTAGGTAAAGGTGTATTGAAAGCGGTTGACTTTGTTAATAACGAACTCAACAATGCGCTTGTTGGTATGGACGTTAGCGATCAAAAAGCGATTGACAACAAGATGATCAAACTTGACGGCACGGACACCAAGTCAAACCTAGGCGCTAACTCTATTCTAGCAGTTTCTTTAGCCTCTGCACATGCCAAAGCAAATGCCAACGGTGAATCATTATTTGCTTCGTTTGATTTTTCAGATCAATACAGACTTCCAGTACCAATGATGAATATTATCAACGGTGGTGAGCATGCTGACAACAGTGTTGATATTCAAGAATTTATGATTATCCCTGCGGGTGCGCCAAGCTTTAGAGAGGCATTGAGATACGGTGCTGAAGTATTTCATCATTTAAAGGCCGTACTTAGCCAAAGGGGTCTAAACACTGCAGTGGGTGATGAAGGCGGTTTTGCGCCTGACCTTGGCTCCAATGAAGAGGCCATTACGGTTATCTTAGAGGCAATTGAAAATGCAGGTTACACAGCTGGAAAAGACATCTTTATCGCTATTGACGCTGCCAGTTCTGAGTTTTACGCCAACGGCACGTATAACCTAACATCAGAAAATGTTTCTTTGACGAGTGAAGAATTTGTGGATTACTTAGCCGCTTGGGTGGAGAAATACCCACTCATTTCAATTGAAGACGGTATGGACGAAAATGATTGGCATGGCTGGGATTTACTCACGCAAAAACTTGCGGATAAAGTACAGCTGGTCGGCGATGACTTGTTCGTAACCAACAGCAAAATCCTTAAAAGAGGTATCGATGAAAATATTGCCAATTCAATTTTAATTAAAGTAAATCAAATCGGAACACTGACAGAAACATTCGAAGCCATGAAAATGGCCATGGATGCAGGCTACACTTGTGTCATGTCACACAGAAGTGGTGAAACTGAAGACACAACGATTGCCGACTTGTCGGTAGCAACAAGTTGTGGTCAAATCAAAACAGGCTCTTTGTCGCGCTCTGATAGACTTGCTAAATACAACCGCCTTCTTAGAATTGAAGAAGAGTTGGGTGAAAATGCAATCTACCCAGGTCTTGACGCATTTAATCATTAAAAGCAAAGCTTAACAATATTTTATGCCTCAGGGTATAAAATATTGTTTACTAAACCTTAAGGTCAACTGATTGGAATCACTTTCAACGTTTTGGCTGAGTGTTTTACTTTTCGTTTTAATACTCGCTTCAGCCTTTTTTTCAAGTACTGAAACCTCAATGATGGCGATTAATCGCTATCGTCTCAAGGTACTTAGCGCCAAAAACAATCCACGAGCAAAAAGAGTGGAAAGACTTTTAAATGATACTGATCATTTAATTGGCGCTATTTTATTGGGCAATAACTTTGTCAATATTCTTGCCGCCAGTATTGCCACCATTCTTGCCATTAAGCTTTGGGGGGCGGGGTCGGTTATTTTCGCCTCGCTTGCGCTGACTCTCATTATTCTCATATTTTCAGAAACAACACCAAAGACTTTTGCCGCTAGACATCCTGAAAAAATAGCCCTACCGGCAGCCATTATTATTGAAATCTTGATTAAGATTTTTAATCCAATTATTTGGTTAATAGCCAAAGTCTCACAATTCATCCTTAAGCCTTTTGGCCTAAAGCCCAATGTTGCCGATAATATCAGTGCTGAAGAGCTGAGAATGGCTGTGCTCGATGCAAAGCCATTGGTTTCAAACAATTACCAAAAAATGCTGCTCAATATTATTGACCTTGAAAAAGTCAAAGTTGAGGATATTATGGTGCCGCACAACGAATTCATCAGTGTCGATATTAATAACGAAGATGAGCTTTTCGAACAATTCAAGCGCATTCAACACACCCGCTTGCTTATTTTTGACGGCACGGAAGATAACATTATTGGCACTATTCACATGAGAGATGTAACCAATCTTTACGCCAAAGAAGAAATCAATCTTGATGCCATCAAGGCGCTCGTTCGTGAGCCTTATTTCATTCCTGAAGGGACGCGACTATCACTGCAATTAGAGCACTTTAAAGCCAAAAAAAGGCGTTTAGGCTTAGTGGTGGATGAGTACGGAGAAGTTCTAGGGTTGTTAGCATTCGAAGATATTTTGGAAGAAATTGTTGGACAATTTACCTCCAATCAAAGTGAAATTATCGAAGAAATCAGCTTGCAAGAAGACGGTAGTTATTTGATCGATCCTAGAGTCAGCATTCGCGAACTGAATGTGGCGCTAAATATTAACTTACAACACGATGAGGCAAACACCCTTAACGGTCTCATTCTAGAACAACTGCAAAGCCTGCCTCAGTCAAGCCTCAGTCTTAAGATTGATCAGTTAATTGTTGAAATCCTGCAAGTCTCCAAACAAGGGGCGAAGCTGGTGCGAATCACCAAAAAAACAAAGTAGCTAAAGTACAGATTGCCCCATTTTAAGACTTTGCGACCCTGACAAGTCCATTTTCGGCGCACCTTCTGGCAATAGTAGTATGACAGTTGATCCCATATTAAATCGCCCCATCTCCTCACCCTTTGCAAGCTTGATGTTCTTGGCACTGTAATCGTAATTGTTAATCGATTTTGTATAAGGCGGTGTAATTTTCCCTTGCCATACAACCTCCATCGAGCCAACCATAATCGCACCGACCAGAATAAAAGCCACTTCACCAAAAGTCGTCTCAAAATAACATACCAAACGCTCATTTCGAGCAAATAATCCATCGACATTCTCTGCAGTTTTTTGATTCACTGAAAATAAATCACCAGGAATATATCTCATCGATTTAAGTTTGCCAGAAAAAGGCATGTGAATACGATGGTAATCTTTTGGCGAGAGGTAAATCGTTGCAAACTGACCATTCTCAAACTGCGCTGAAGATTCATCGGCTAGCAGTTGTTGAACTGAATAATGATGTCCTTTTGCTTGCAATATTTGTGAAGACTGAATGCCGCCAGCCTGAGAAACGACACCGTCAACCGGGGAGACGATCTCAACATCATCAATCACCCTGACACTGGATTTTAAACTGCGTGTGAAAAAATCATTTATATGACAATAGTCCTCAATTCTTTCTCTTTCAGCTTCCGCTAAGTTAACGCCGTATTTTTTAACAAACCAACGCAAAAAGGTGTTTTTCAGCCAAGTAATTTCGATTCTTGCGAATCGATGCATACATTTTGACAGCAGGTGCTGAGGAATTAAATACTGCAGGAAAACCATCAAGAGGCCTTTGTATCATTATGGGTAATTGACAAAGTCAAAGATTTTGCCGTATTGGTGACTATCGACAAGTTTGTCCTAGCAGGGCTTAGGCTGACTTGTTGATAGTCACCAAGAGGGTGAAAAATTGGGTTTTGATGAAGATTCATAATGATTCAAAGATCTCAAATAAGTTTCGAGACGATAAAGTCAGCTGCCTCACCATAAATAACTTCAATTTTTTCAGGGGCGTTGCGTGCTTTATATTCCACATTGCCATTATCGGCATGCGTGTCACTGATAACCACCCGATGAGGGATACCTAAAAGCTCAGAATCGGCAAACATAATACCCGGTCTTTCTTTTCTATTATCAAGCAGAACCTCAATACCTTTATCCAAACATTGCTGATAGAGATCGTCCGCCAAGGTTTTCACTCGTGAAGATTTATTGTAATTAATCGGCACAATCACCAACTGGAAAGGCGCAATAGCCTCTGGAAATATAATACCTCTATCATCATGGTTCTGCTCAATACTAGCTGCGACAACACGGGTAACCCCAATACCGTAGCAACCCATATTCATATTAACCGACTTGCCATTTTCACCAACGACATTGGCGTTCATTGCGTCTGAGTATTTTGTACCTAACTGGAAAATATGACCAACTTCAATACCACGCTTAATTTCTAACTTACCCTTACCGTCAGGCGAAGGGTCGCCGGTGACAATATTACGCAGATCGGCAGCAACAAAGTCAGGCGTATCTCTATGCCAATTAACACCCGTTAAGTGCTTATCATCTTCATTGGCACCGCAAACAAAATCAGACAAACAAGCAGCCGCATAATCTACAACAAGCTTAATTGGGGAATTAACCACACCGATTGAACCAAAAGCGCAGCCTAGTGTTTTTTGTACTTTCTCCTCATCAGCCATAGCAAGAGGTTGGGCAACACCGTCAATTTTCGCCGCTTTGACCTCATTAAGCTCATGGTCGCCTCGAAGCACGAGTGCGACTAGATTGCCATCTTCGCCATCAACCACCAATGTTTTTATTGTCATATCTGACGGAATGTCGAGTAAAGCACAGACATCATGAATCGTCTTAACATTAGGCGTTTCAGCAACGCTCAAATCCTGTGTTGGCGCACTTGGGCCGTCCTGAGGCAATGTTTCAGCGCGCTCAATATTGGCTGCATAATCGGATTCATCTGAGAAACAAATGGCGTCTTCACCCGAATCCGCCAGCACGTGAAATTCGTGTGAACTGTCACCACCAATAGTTCCTGAATCCGCCAAAACTGAGCGATAATCAAGCCCCAACCTATCAAAAATATTGCAATAGGTTTGATGCATTACTTGATAAGTCTCAGCCAATGAGGCTTCATCAATATGAAAAGAATAAGCATCTTTCATAATAAATTCACGTGAGCGCATAACGCCAAAGCGGGGGCGAATCTCATCTCTAAATTTCGTTTGAATTTGGTAAAAATTCATCGGCAACTGCTTGTAACTGCGGAGATACTGCTTGGCAATATTAGTAATCACCTCTTCATGAGTGGGTCCCATGCAAAAATCTCTACCGTGCCTGTCTTGAAAGCGCAACAGTTCAGGACCGTACTCTTCCCATCTACCAGATTCTTGCCATAGCTCTGCCGGCTGAGCAACAGGCATAAGCACTTCTTGAGCGAGAGACTTATTCATCTCTTCACGGACAATTTTTTCAACCTTTTGCACCACCCTTAAACCCATTGGCAAATACGAGTAGAGGCCAGAGGCCAATTTTGAAATCAAGCCAGCACGAATCATCAGCTGATGGGAGATAATCTTTGCATCATTTGGCGCTTCTTTAACGGTAGGGATTAATAAATCACTGCTTTTCATATAAAATGGAATAAGTCTAACAATAAATGCGCTAATTTTACCTAATGCCTGATTTTCAAACTTTATTTATTTGGGTTATACCCGTACTATTTGCCATCACCTTGCATGAGGCGGCACACGGCTGGGTGGCCAGTCTATTTGGCGATCACACTGCTAGAATGATGGGACGAGTAACTCTTAATCCAATTAAGCACATTGACCCCATTGGCACTATTTTAGTGCCCGTCGTCCTACTGCTAATGCCTGGTGGACTTATTTTTGGCTGGGCTAAACCCGTGCCAATTAACTTTAATGCATTGAGATCGCCGAAGCAAGATATGATTTGGGTGGCGCTTGCTGGGCCTGCTGCCAATATCTTAATGACTCTTTGTTGGTTGCTGATTATCACATTTGCTACCAATCTTAATACGCCGGCACTTGCTCAAATGGCTGCTGCAGGTATTTTTATCAATCTAATCCTAGCGGTGTTTAACCTGCTTCCCATCCCACCTTTAGATGGTTCACGAGTTGTTAGCGCCCTACTACCAAGACCTCTGGCCTATAAATACAACCAATTAGAGCAATATGGTTTATACATCATACTGGCTCTAATGTTTCTTGGCGGCTTTGAGATGATTGTTTGGCCAATCGTGGTTCAGTGCATCAACTGGCTGTCTCTTTTTGCAGGGCCGCAAATGATCACGGCTATAGTCGAGTTATTAAGTTAAGACGAACAACTAACCGATAGATTTTTTGCCCAATCTGGCGCTTCATGGGTGTAAGATTCAAAACCCGGATGTTCATCAAATGGATTTTTCAGCAAATTGAATAGTGTATCAATCTCATCATATTGGTATAGATCTTCCGCTTTACGAATAGCCACTTCCGCAAGATAATTTCTAAGAATAAATTTTGGGTTAACACCGTTCATCATCAATGCGCGCTCATCGACACTGCTTGTCTCGCTCGTCAATCTTTTATCATAACGCTCGAACCAAGTATCAAAAGCATCGCCCAAGTTGTTAACACCCTGCTGCGATAGCAAGCGCATTGAACGAGAATAATCCTGACCACGACTATAAAGCAATTGCAAGAAGTCATTGATTAAATCACTATCACCCTTGGTTACTTCAGCCAAACCAAATTTGCGGCGCATTAAGCTTGTGTATTCTTTCACCAAGAATTCTTGGTATGCCTCTAAAGCTTTAGTTAACTTTCCTTTATCAATCAAACTTGATAACGCATCGGCTAAT
>JBBWVR010000177.1:0-1527 GCA_050256315.1 Gammaproteobacteria bacterium
GGGATAGGGATTTGAACCCTAGAAGGGTATTAGCCCTTGCCGGTTTTCAAGACCGGTGCATTCAGCCGCTCTGCCATCCCTCCAGCAGGGGGCTATGATACAGTTTTTATACTGATAGTAAATAGAAATTTAATTAAAAATCGGCAAATTTTTGCGTATAATTTACCCTTTTTGGAATTCATGTAGGTAGTCGTCATGGCAAAAGTCTGTCAAGTTACTGGTAAGCGTCCTATGAGTGGCAATAATGTGTCACACGCGAACAATAGAACGCGTCGTCGTTTTTACCCAAATTTGCATACACACCGTTTTTGGGTTGAAGCTGAGAACCGCTTTGTTAAATTGAAGCTGACTGCAAAAGGTTTGCGTATTGTTGATAAAAAAGGCATTGATGTTGTTTTGGCAGAAATTCGCACTCGTGGCGAAAAGGTTTAAGGAGATATTATGAGAGATAAAATTAAATTGGTGTCTTCGGCTGATACAGGTCACTATTACACCACCACTAAAAACAAGCGCCTTCACCCTGAAAAAGTTGAAGTAAAAAAGTTTGATCCCACTATAAGAAAACACGTTATCTACAAAGAAGCTAAAATTAAATAAGCTCTTTGTAATGAACAATAAAAAAGCCGCTTAAAAGCGGCTTTTTTATTGTCTCCTCACCTAACTGGCGAGGATGTTTTCTAATGGAACTTGAGCAACAGTATCTTGATAGTCTGACAACTGGTCAAAGTTTAGGTATTGATAGATATCGCCCTCCAGCGGCTCGATATCTTTCATTAAAGCAAGATATTCACCAACGCTTGGTAGATAGCCTAATTTCGCTGAAATTGCCGCTACTTCTGCCGAAGAGAGATAAACATTTGCACCATCACCTAAACGGTTAGGAAAGTTACGAGTAGAAGTTGAAACAACCGTAGCGTTGTCTTTCACACGTGCTTGGTTGCCCATGCAAAGTGAGCAGCCTGGAATTTCAGTATGCTCTGTTAGTCGTTCGAAGGTCGCATATACTCCTTCTGCACGAAGTTGCTTTTCGTCCATTCGCGTAGGTGGCGCAATCCATAATTCTGTAGCAAGCTCGTCTTTGTCTTTTAGCAATTGTGCAGCCGCCCTAAAGTGGCCAATGTTGGTCATGCATGAGCCGATAAAGACCTCATCAATCGGGGTATTGGCAACTTCGGAAAGTAATTTAACGTCATCCGGATCGTTAGGGCAAGCCACAATCGGCTCTTTGATCTCGTTAAGATCAATCTCAAGCACTTCAAAGTACTCACAGTCTTTGTCTGCCTCAAGCAACTCAGGATTATCAAGCCATTTCTGCATCGCTTGAATACGTTTGGCAATTGTTTTCTTGTCGTTATAGCCCGCAGCAATCATTGAAGTCAATAGAGTAATGTTGGAGCGGAGGTACTCTTCAATTGGTGCTTTATTAAGTTGTATCGCACAACCATTCGCTGAGCGCTCAGCGGATGCGTCTGCAAGCTCAAATGCTTGCTCAACCTTCAGATCGCCTAAGCCTTCAATTTCCAATAC
>JBBWVR010000178.1:0-9038 GCA_050256315.1 Gammaproteobacteria bacterium
GTTGGCGGTCCTCGTCTCGGCCTCCACAGCGGTACTGGGCACCGGCCTCGCATGGCTCACCACCCGAACCGACATTCCGATGCGCCGCCTCTGGCGAATCGTCGTACCCCTCCCGCTCGTATACCCGAAAAGCAAAACTCAATAGACTCGGCGTAAAAAAAACCTTTATTGTTAAAGTCACTACAGCGCAAAGCAATACCTTATTTACCCTTGGTGGTATAATAACTGGCATTAAATATCAGCTAATTTATAAGCATGTCGGGCAATTCTTTTGGAAAAATCTTCACTCTTACCACTGCAGGCGAAAGCCATGGTGAAGCTTTAATTGGCATTGTTGATGGCTGCCCGCCAGGAATGAGCCTAACCGAAGCAGACTTACAAGGTGATTTAGACTTAAGAAAACCGGGCACTTCGCGTCATACAACACAGCGCCGCGAAGAGGATAAAGTTAAAATTCTATCGGGCACCTTTGAAGGGGTTACTACAGGTACACCTATTGCCCTTCTGATTCAAAACACCGATCAACGCTCAAAAGACTATAGCAATATTGCCAACTCTTTTCGCCCAGGTCATGCAGACTACACTTACCAGCAAAAGTACGGCATAAGAGACTACCGCGGTGGTGGCCGTTCATCGGCCAGAGAAACAGCAATGCGAGTCGCTGCTGGCGGCATTGCTAAAAAATACTTATATGAAAAATACGGTATCGAGGTTCGAGGCTATATGGCGCAACTAGGCCCGATTACAATTGAAAATTTTGACTGGAACGAAGTGCACAATAATCCGTTCTTCTGCCCTGATGCTACCAAAGTCAGCGAACTAGAAACTTATATGGACGCCTTGAGAAAATCAGGGGACTCTATTGGGGCGCGCATTAATATTGTCGCCAGCGGCATGCCTGTTGGTCTTGGTGAGCCAATTTTTGACCGCTTAGAGGCTGATGTCGCCCACGCAATGATGAGTATCAATGCTGTTAAAGGCATTGAAATCGGTGCTGGCTTTAACGCCATCATCCAAAAAGGTTCAGAACACCGCGACTCACTGACACCTGAAGGCTTTACTTCAAACAATGCAGGTGGCACGCTGGGTGGTATTAGCTCAGGCCAAGACTTATTGGTTTCTATTGCACTCAAACCAACCTCGAGTTTGCGCCTGCCTATTGAAAGCATTGATGTTAACGGTGAGGTAGACGAAGTTATTACCAAAGGTCGCCACGATCCGTGTGTCGGCGTTCGCGCAACACCAATTGCTGAAGCTATGTTAGCCTTAACGCTAATGGATCATGCGCTACGCCATCGTGCACAAAACTGTGATGTTCAATCATCAACTCCTGTTATCCCTGCCGCTAAGAAATAAACAGCAGCACAATCTAAAAAATAACCATGTTTAAACTGATTCACAAGCGTGTTCCTAGCAACGCAAAGAATGATATTTTGTCCGGCTTAACGGTTGCTCTAGCGCTAGTGCCTGAAGCGGTCGCCTTTGCTCTATTGGCAGGTGTCAATCCTTTAGTCGGCCTGTACGCTGCTTTTACCATTGGCATTGTCACTTCTATTATTGGTGGCAGACCGGGCATGATCTCTGGCGCAACAGGTGCCATTGCCGTTGTTATTGGCACATTGATTGCTCAGCATGGCGTTGAGTACTTATTTGCTGCAGTGGTGATGATGGGCGTGATTCAAATAGGCTTTGGACTTCTCAAAATGGGTAAGTTCATTCGCTTGGTGCCGCATCCGGTTTTCCTTGGCTTTGTTAATGGATTAGCGATGGTGATTTTCCTCGCACAAATCAAGCAATTCAAAGTAGCAGACGAATGGATCAGTGGGACACCACTAATGATTATGCTCATCATCATGGTGATTACTATGATTGTTATTCAGTATCTACCAAAATTAACCCGTGCAATACCTTCAACTTTGGCGGCGATTATCATTGGTACGGTTGCTGTGTTACTACTGGATCTTGACACACGCACGGTTGGCGATATTGCTTCGATTGGTGGCGCCTTCCCGCCATTCCACATGCCTAATGTACCGTTTGACTTAGAGATGTTGCAAATTGTCTTTCCTTACGCAATTGTAATGGCACTTGTTGGCTTGATTGAAAGCCTACTAACGCTTAATTTGATTGATGACCTCACGGAAACAACAGGACGACCAAATAAAGAATGTATCGGCCAAGGTGTGGCCAACACAGTGACGGGCTTTTTTGGTGGCATGGGTGGCTGCGCAATGGTTGGTCAAAGTTTGATTAACATCAAATCCGGTGGTCGCGGTCGACTCTCGGGTATTGTTGCCGCCGTAGTATTGCTGTTCTTTATTCTATTCCTAGACAAATATATCGAGATGATTCCGGTTGCAGTACTGATAGGTGTGATGATGATGGTGGTTATTGGCACCTTCGAATGGGGTTCGTTCCGTTTATTTGGCAGAATTCCACTACCGGATATTATTGTCGGTATTTCGGTTGCTGTTATCACGGTATTGACAGACAATCTAGCCCTAGCAGTTATCGCTGGCGTTATCATGTCTGCTCTATCTTTTGCTTGGGACTCAGCCAGCAAGATTCACGCAACTGATGAGATGGACGACAATGGCGCCAAAATTTATAAACTTAAAGGTGCGCTATTTTTTGGTTCAATTGAACACTTCCACGCCATCTTCTCTCCAGGCAATGACCCCAAAGAGGTCTTTATTGATTTTCAGGACTCACGAGTGATGGACCACTCAGCTATTCAAGCAGTTGATAAGCTGGCTGAGCGCTACCAAAAATCCGGCAAAAGTCTTCATCTAATGCACCTCAGTGCAGAATGCAGACTACTGCTAAACACAGCCAAAGATTTGGTGGAAGTGAATGTCTTAGAAGACCCTCAATACCATGTTGCTATCGACAAGGCGCAGGTGTTAATCGAATCTGGACAAAAGACTTAACTGTTATTTGCCTTGCTCCTCACCCCAAAGAATTTTGTGTAACTGCACTTGCAGTCGCACATTGAGTTGCTTTTCAAGAATCCAGTCAGCCAGCTGAGCGGGCTTTAAAGACTCGTAAACAGGTGAAAACAATACGCCAGCTGGTGTTGTGTTATTGTCCAATATATCGCAACACCAATCAAAGTCATCTCGATTTGCAATAACAAATTTCAGCTGATCCTTGGACTCCAAAATAGGAACATTTTCATAGCGGTTTTGGTGACATTCCGTTGATGAGGGTGTTTTAAGATCCATCACAATAGACACTTGAGAATTCACAGGCGAAACATCAATACTACCACTGGTTTCTAGCGAAATTTTGTAGTTATTTTCAGCTAGAGTGTCCAGCAGTTTGAGGCAGTTTTTTTGTGCCAAAGGCTCGCCGCCTGTTACACAAACGTAGCGAGTATTGTATTGACGTACTTCAGCCAAAATAGCTTCAATCGTTAAAGGATTGTTACCTTTAAAAGCATAAGTCGTATCGCAATAATTACAACGAAGTGGGCAACCCGTTAAACGAATAAAAACCGTCGGAATGCCAACATCCTTTGCCTCACCTTGCAGTGAGTAAAAAATCTCGGTTATATTTAAATTATCTTTACTTAAATTGTCCATCTTTTAATCGCTTAATATGATTACGCACATCGGCCGCTTCTTCGAATTTTAAGTCTTGAGCATGCTGATACATTTGTTTTTCGAGACGCTTTAACTGTTTTGCCAACTGCACAGGTGATAAGTGCACTTCAATAACATCCGAGTCTAGCTGTTCATCAATTTCGTCGGCAGATAAATCCGTATCCAAAATATTGACAATCGGCTTAACAATGCCTTTGGGAATTATTCCATGCTTTTCATTATAAATCTTTTGTTTTTCGCGTCTTTTACTAGTCACATCCATCGCTCTTTGCATTGAGTTTGTAATGCGGTCAGCATAAAGAATAGCCGCGCCATTCACGTGTCTTGCAGCCCTACCCATGGTTTGAATAAGGGATCGCTCTGAACGCAGGAAACCTTCTTTATCGGCATCTAATATTGCCACTAAAGATACCTCGGGAATATCCAAGCCCTCTCGCAGAAGGTTAATACCCACCAACACATCAAATACACCCAAACGTAAATCACGAATAATTTCAACGCGTTCAACGGTATCAATATCAGAATGCAAATAACGCACTTTGACTTGATGTTCGTGCAAGTAATCACTCAATTGTTCAGACATGCGTTTGGTTAGCGTAGTCACCAGAACGCGCTCTTTCAAAGCCACTCTTTTATGAATCTCAGAGAGCAAATCATCTACTTGAGAACCGGCTGGACGCACATCAATTCCTGGATCGAGAAGTCCTGTTGGTCTCACTACTTGCTCCGCAATGAAGCTGGAGACTTCCAGTTCGTAATTAGCAGGCGTCGCCGAGACTAAAATGCATTGATTAACGCGCTCAGAGAATTCATCAAACCTTAAAGGGCGATTATCGAGCGCCGAGGGTAGACGAAAACCAAAATCAACCAATGTGGTTTTTCGTGATCTATCACCATTATACATGCCGCCAATTTGGCTGACAGTTACGTGCGACTCATCCAATATAACCAGCGCGTCTTTTGGCAGGTAATCCAGCAAAGTCGGTGGTGGCTCACCCGCCTTTCTTCCCGATAGATAGCGCGAGTAATTTTCAATACCAGTACAATAACCCAATTCTCGCATCATCTCTACATCAAGAACAACACGCTGTGACAGGCGCTGCTCTTCGACCAGTTTATTTTGTGCCAACAACTCTTTCTTCCTAACAACAAGTTCCGCCTTGATGTCATCAAGCACACTAAGTACTTTTGATTTTGGAGTAACGTAATGGGTTTTAGGGTAAATGGTTATTCGTTGCAGTGCTTTGATTTTTTCCCCCGTAAGCGGATCAAACCATGACAAAGCTTCAACTTCATCATCAAACATCTCAACTCTCAGTGCACGCTCTTCTGAATCCGCTGGGAAAATATCAATAATTTCACCTTTGACGCGAAAATGCCCTCGGGTCAAAGTCACATCGTTACGGTTATACTGCATTTCTGAAAGTCGCGAAAGAATCTCTCTTTGCCTGGTTACTTCACCCACAGTCAAATGCAACAACATCTTCATATAACTTTCTGGGTCGCCAAGTCCGTAAATTGCAGAAACACTAGCGATAATAATGACATCCCGCCTCTCTAGTAATGCCTTTGTCGCCGACAAGCGCATTTGCTCAATTTGCTCGTTAATTGAAGCGTCTTTCTCGATGTAAGTATCCGATGCTGGCACATAGGCTTCGGGTTGATAATAGTCATAATAGGAGACAAAATACTCAACTGCATTGTTTGGGAAAAACTCTTTCATCTCACTGTAAAGCTGCGCTGCAAGGGTTTTATTGGGTGCCATGATAAGACTTGGTTTTTGTGTCTTCTCAATGACGTTTGCCAGAGTAAAAGTTTTACCCGAGCCAGTCACGCCCAAGAGTGTTTGGTATTTGGCGCCTGCATTGATTCCGTCAAGCAAAACCTCAATCGCTCGAGGCTGATCCCCTTTCGGAGAGAAGGTAGATTTTAATTGAAATTTTCTAGCCATTTTTGGCGCTTTATCTTTAAAATGAACGCTTGATTTTAAACTAATTCATCAACACCGTAAATGTCAAGCATCCTTTCAAATCGAGTCCAAAAAATTAAACCGTCCGCCACTCTTGCTGTCACCGCAAAAGCCAATGAGCTAAAGGCAAAAGGCATTCCAATTGTACCAATGGGTACAGGTGAGCCGGACTTCGATACACCGCTTAACATTAAAGAAGCTGGTATTAATGCCATTAAGGCGGGCGAAACTCGCTACACAGCAGTTGATGGCACACCGCAATTGAAAAAAGCCATTTGCGAAAAGTTTGAAAGAGAAAACAACTTGAGCTATTCTCTTAATGAGGTTATGGTCTCCTCGGGCGGCAAGCAAGTCTTTTACAATCTTTGCCAGGCAATATTAGATGAGGGTGATGAAGTTGTTATTCCAGCACCTTACTGGGTGTCATATCCAGATATCGTCATTCTTGCGGATGCTACGCCAGTGATTATCGAGACAGGTCTTGAACAAGGGTTCAAAATAACACCAGAGCAGCTTGAAGCGGCAATTAATGCCAGAACAAAATTAGTGGTACTCACCAGTCCCTCCAACCCAACTGGCGCGGTTTATTCAAAATCAGAACTCGAGACTTTGGCCGCAGTTTTAATCAACCACCCGCACATTATTGTTTTAACCGATGATATTTACGAGCACATTCGCTGGGGCGAGGAAGACTTTGTTAATATTGTTATGGCGTGTCCAGCATTAAAAAATCGCACTATGATTCTCAATGGCGTCTCTAAAGCTTATGCTATGACTGGCTGGCGAATTGGCTATGCAGCAGGTCCTGAAGAGATTATTAAGTCAATGAAGAAAATTCAAGGTCAATCCACTTCTAATCCAAGCTCTGTCGCACAAGCGGCCGCCCTTGAGGCGCTTAATGGCGATCAATCATTTATTGAGGAAATGGTCAAAACCTTTAAAACAAGGTACGATTATATTGTTGCAGGCCTTAACGCCATCGACGGTATCGAGTGTCCCGAATCCGGTGGTGCTTTTTACTCATTCCCTAGAGTGCAGGGCCTCATTGATCGCCTTGGTCTAGCGGATGACGTGGAATTTGCAACCTATTGTCTAGAGACTCTAAACATTGCCCTTGTTCCGGGCTCCGCATTTGGCGCTCCAGGCTACGCACGCTTCTCTTTTGCCACGAGCATGGACAACATTAAATTAGCAGTTGACCGTTTAGCAAACGTGTAGAATAATCCTCCTTTTGAATGCTTGGGGGGGTTATGCGAAATCAAACACAATTCTATATCAATGGTGCCTGGGTTAATCCTAGTCGTGCCAACGACTTTGACGTTATCAATCCAGCAGACGAAAGCGTCTGTGCAACAATTTCACTAGGCTCGGAAGCCGACACCAATCTCGCAGTCAGTGCAGCTAAAAATGCGTTAGTGACTTGGGGCGTATCTTCAAAAGAAGAAAGAATTGAAGTATTAGAGGCGCTTTATAGCGTCTACAAACGCCGATGGTCTGACATGGCTGAGGCAATCTCACTCGAAATGGGTGCGCCAATCGACTTTGCAAGCACTGCGCAAACTGGCTCTGGTGCTGGACACATCAAAACCTTTATTAAAAAACTCAGAACGTTTGAGTTTGAAAAGCCCTTAGGTGATCATGCGCCAGACAACCGCCTCCTCTTTGAGCCCAAAGGCGTTTGTGCGTTAATCACGCCATGGAATTGGCCTATCAATCAAGTCACTCTAAAAGTCATCCCTGCGATTGCAACTGGCTGCACGATGGTGTTAAAACCCTCCGAAATAGCGCCACTTTCTTCCATGGTTTTTGCCGAAATGATTGACGAAGCAGGACTGCCTGATGGTGTTTTTAATCTTGTTAATGGAGACGGCGCAGGTGTGGGCTCTCAGCTAAGCGCACACCCTGATGTTGACATGGTGTCATTCACTGGCTCAACAAGAGCGGGTGCATTAATTTCTCATAATGCAGCCGATGATTTCAAAAGAATCGGGCTAGAGCTAGGCGGCAAAGGTGCCAATATTATTTTTGCTGACGCCGACGGTGACGCCGTTGAGCGCGGCGTTAAGCACTGTTTTAACAATACCGGTCAATCTTGCAATGCGCCCACACGAATGCTAGTTGAGCGATCTATTTACGAGCAATCCGTAACCAAAGCTCAGGCTATTGCTGCACAAACATCGGTTGACTTACCCGCAAAACAAGGAACACATATGGGGCCCGTTGTCTCTCAGTTGCAGTTCGATAAAATTCAAAATCTTATCCAACAAGGCATTGATGAAAAAGCAACACTTGTCGCAGGTGGTGTAGGTAAGCCGGAGGGCCTTGAAACGGGTTACTTTGTGAAGCCCACCATTTTCTCAGATGTGAACAACCAAATGACCATCGCCCAAACGGAAATCTTTGGTCCGGTATTATCGATGATTCCGTTTGAGGATGAAGAAGATGCCATTGCAATTGCCAACGACACATGTTTTGGTTTGACCAACTACATACAAACACAAGACGCAGACAAGGCCAAGCGCATTGCCAAACAATTGCGTTCTGGGATGGTTGAGATTAATGGGGCTAATCTTGGCGCGGATGCCCCTTTTGGCGGCTACAAGCACTCGGGTATCGGCCGTGAAGGTGGTGTTTTAGGTCTTGAAGAATTCTTAGAAGTTAAGGTAATTAGTGGCTGGAAATAGCCTTGGGTGTGGAGCTCTTAAATCCATACCCAGACAATTCCGACCATTACTACAAGCATCATCAACATTTTTGTCTCGCTACTCATATGCTCCCTTTTCTAATAAGAAATTTGGATTATATATCAAACTATAGTTCTTTATAATCTATTTTTTAAATGTCATATTGATTCTTTAATTTAGTTTTAGATTCATTTTGAAATCTTTTTATGTTTACTGGCAGAGACTGTCAGGCAAAAAATGGCGTTTATGATTAAAAGAACGGTATTGATAACTCTACTATTAAAGGTAACTTTATAGGTTGCTGCGAGTCCACCTGTTTAGCCATAAATCTTACCAAAAGATTTTTACTCAAAACACTAAAAATCCAAATAACGCCCACTAAAACGTTTAAATGACAAACCTCTTGATTTGTTTTTTTGCACAAGTATTCTTAATTAGAGTGTATTCTCACTACATGCCATAATGACTCTTGATTTGCGTGATTCTCGATAAAAACGTATACTGTGTCCGAAAGTTATCAACAAATAGGAGTTATTATGCGTAGAACAATTCTACCTTTGATCTTACTTTTAACCTCAACAATATCGGTTGCCGAGTCAAATAACGATCGATTTGAGAATGCTTATAACTACTTGGAATCAGGCATTGGTACCGTCAAAATTGACGGTGTTGGCAATGGTCTTTACCTGAGTTTTGGCGGCTCTGGCACTTTTGGCAATTTCATTATCAATGGACAATTTTCTTTGGATATTGATTCGAGCAGCACCCCTAAAGTTTCTA
>JBBWVR010000179.1:0-11875 GCA_050256315.1 Gammaproteobacteria bacterium
AGTTTTTCTTGAATATTCATCAGTTCAAATTGGGTTTGCTCTCTAAGGCGTTTATCAAGTGCACCTAATGGTTCGTCTAATAGCAGCAGTTTTGGACGCTTGGCCAAACTTCTTGCAAGTGCAACGCGTTGACTTTGTCCACCTGAAAGTTGATTGGGTTTGCGTTTTGCTAGTTCTGTTAATTGTACAAGTTCCAACATCTCATCAACACGATCTTTGATTTCGTTGGCGGGTAATTTGTCTTGTTTTAGACCAAATGCGATATTTTTTTCAACAGTCATATGCGGGAACAAAGCATAAGATTGAAACATCATGTTGATCGGTCTTAAATGGGGTGGCACTTGAGAAATGTCCTCACCATCAAGTAATATCGAGCCTTCTGTAGGCTTTTCAAAGCCTGCTAATATGCGCAACAAGGTTGTTTTGCCACAGCCAGAGGGGCCAAGTAAAGAAAAGAATTCATTTTTATAGATATTCAGTGAAAGATTATCAATCGCACTAACATCGCCAAATTTTTTGGTGACATTTTTGATTTCTATGTAAGGCCTCTGCGCGCTATCCTTCCAGGGCTCCAATGTGCTTTTCTCAGTCATAACTCTCATCTAAATATAAAAAATTACCCCCATGGCACCAAGTAGGTGCGCCATGGGGGTAATAATAACGCAGTTTACTGGCCTGTTGTAATCTTAGTCCAGGTGCGTGTTACAACGCGTTGTGTTGAAGCGTCGTAAGTTGGGCTAGTGTAGAGGCCCTTCATGGCTTCTTCAGTTGGATAAACCGCAGGATCACTCAACAAGTCTGGGTCAAGCAGTGGCTGCGAAGCCAAGTTACCATTTGCATACCAAACATAGTTGGTTGCAGTAGCAATTTGCTCAGGTTGCATTGTCCAGTTAATGAACTTATGAGCGTTGTCTACATGCGGTGCATCTTTTGGAATCGCCAATTGATCGAACCACATGAGCGCACCTTCTTTAGGCACTACGTAGACAATATCGACACCATTATCTGCATCCCATGCCGCATATTGTGCCATAAAGATGTCGCCCGACCAACCAGTGGTTAAGCAAATATCACCATTCGCAAGCGCATCAATGTATTGTGATGAGTGGAACTTTTGGATGTATGGCCTAACTGCCGTCCATACAGCTTCCGCTTTTTTAAGAACTGCAGGGTCTGTCGTAGTTGGATCTTCCCCAATATATGACAACGCCATAGGAATCATCTCGGTTGGTGCGTTAAGAATGTGAACACCACAATCGGCGAACTTAGAGACAACATCTGGATTAAAGATCATATCCAATGAGTCGGTTGGTGCGTCGGCCATGCGCTCAGCAATCATGCCTTCATTGTAGCCAATGCCTGTTGTGCCCCACATCCAGTTAACAGAGTAATCGTTAAGTGGGCCGTAGCCATCAACGCGCTTTTCAACCATATCCCACATATTGCCAATATTACTTAATTTGGACTTGTCAAGCTTCATAAAGACACCCGCTTGAATTTGACGTGCAAGAAAGCTCGCGGAAGGAACCACAACATCATAGCCTGAACCGCCAGCTAAAAGTTTTGCTTCCAATATTTCATTTGAATCGAAAACGTCATAAACAACTTTAATGCCAGTTGCAGCAGTAAAGTCAGTTAGGACTTGTTCGTCGATATAGTCTGACCAGTTATAAACATGAACGATATTGTCACCGCTAGCCATAGTACCCTGCATTGCACAGGTGAGTAAGCCCGCGATGAGCAGATTTTTTGTATTACTTTTCATCATTTCTCTCCATTTTTTCATTTAACTTTTAAACGGTATTGTTTAAAAGACCTTTTGAAACCTCTTTCACTTATATGCTTACAAGCTTCTCAAGTAAGAGTGGTATTCAAAATCTGTAATCGTTGATTCAAATCTTTGAATTTCCGACTCTTTAATATGGCTATATACCTTCTGAAATTGCTTGCCAAAAAATTCTTTTACCAAGGATGACCTTTTTGTTTTATCGTTTGCTTCACGCCAGGAAATACTTAAGGAGGCAGGGTGCTGTGTATGCGCATTGCCAATGGTTTCCGGGTCAAGTTCTAATTTATTGTTAATGCCGTTTAGAACACTAGCTAATATCGAGGCAAAGACCAGGTATGGATTAGCATCGGCGCTGGCCGCTCTAAATTCTAAGCGAGTCGCATTTTTTGACGCTTCCGGCAATCGAATTAATGCTGTTCGATTTTCATTACCCCAGCTCAGGGTTGTTGGGGAATGGTTGGCGTTTGGCACAAGTCGGCGATATGAATTTGCGTGCGGTGCATAAAATGTCATCAACTCGGGTGTAGCATCCAGTAGGCCTGCAATAGCACGAGCAAAAACTCCTGTGGGTTGTTTATTGCTGTCGGTCTCAAATAAATTTTTCCCATCTGTATCTACAATGCTTAGATGGGCATGCATGCCATTACCCGCCTCGTGAGTAAAAGGTTTGGCCATAAAAGTCGCGTTTAGATTGCATTGTTTCGCACAGTTTTTAATCAATCTTTTTAATAAGAAGGCTTGATCTGCCATCAGTAAAGGATCGTCATGATGCAGTAGATTAATCTCAAACTGACTTGGTGAGCATTCCTTAATAGCTGTTTCTACAGGGATACCTAAAGAGTGCGCGCTTTTTTCAACCAGAGTAAAGAATGAATCAAAATCATTCATTTCACCGAGATTCAGTAGTTCGACATGTTCGTACCTTCTATTTGTGCCGGGAATTAAAGGCATTTGTGGGTGCCCATGTTCTGTTAAGTCTTTATCAATGAGGTAGAATTCCATTTCTGGCGCCATCACAGGGTGTAGGTCTAATTTTTTGTATTTCTGTAGTATTTGTTGTAATATGTGCCTAGGGTCGGCAAATATAGGATTACCTGCAGCATCTTCCATGCTTACTAAGCACTGTGCCGTTTTTCTGTCACACCAATCGGTTAATGCTAGGGAGTTGGCAACTGGTATGCAAATAGCATCTGAGTCACCTGACATAACAAGGCCAGTGCCTTCAGGGTTATCACCCCATATGTCCAGTGCATAACTGGATAAAGGCATTCTTAGGCCGCCATCGAACGCCTTTACCAAGGTCTTAGGAGAGGTCCACTTTCCTCTTGGGACGCCATTAAAGTCAACGTAGATAAACTCAACACGCTCCAACCCAGGGTGCTCGTCTAGAAATTGTTGCCCAATGTTTTTCATTATTTCCTTGTTATTAATTGCTTTAAATCCAGCAGTCTAATCAAGTTTTTGTTGAAATTAGCCCACACATTTATGATTATTTGTGCGATAATTCTACCATAAATTGAGATATGTGATCACAAATCATAAAAAATTTAATAGATTGCATTTTCATTAAAATAGTAACGTGACGACATGAGGGTAAAAGATATGCCACATAATGCATTTTTAAAAGTTACACCTAGACAATCCGCCCTCCCGGTTAATGAATGGGTATATGAGACATTGTGCAAGTTAATATTGCATGGTGAGTTTGTACCAGGCGTCCCCCTTACCTTAAGGGGTATTGCAGAATCACTAAATGTGAGCCCTATGCCCGTCAGAGAGGCGGCAACTAGGCTTATTGCAGAAGGGGCACTTGAAGTATCTAAAAAGAGAAGAATTACTGTTTCTCAAATGACACAGAAGAAATTTGATGAACTGGTACTCGCTAGACTCAGTCTTGAGCCTGCGCTTTCTGCCCTTTCTCTGCCACTTATCGATGCGGAAAGGCTTAAGTTGCTGATAGATGTTGACCGTAAGCTTGATGTTGCCATCTCTACAGGCAATATAGAAAACTATACAAAGTATAATTGTCAATTCCATTTTGGCATCTATGAGGCCTCCCCCTCCCCGGTTCTATTGCCGATTATTAGGAGTTTATGGTTGCGTTTTTCGCCTTTTTATAGAATCGTTGCCGGCCGTGCAGGCACACAAACACTGGACGATTACCATGAGTCAGCAATTGATGCTATTAAGGCAAAAGATCCTATTGCTCTCGCTAAGGCAATACATAAAGACATCGAGGAGGGCATGGAAATGCTTAATGACTCTATCGGTAAGCAATAGCCGCCTTTAACTTCTTCCATCTAAATTTTTCTTATTAGTTATTAATCGTTTTTCAATGGTTATTAAACTTTTCTTGCATTTGCTCTTATTTATCTATATCATTTAATTGTGATCACAAATTTGTGATATTCAATTATTTTTTTCATAATTTTTTTTTGGAGCGCCCATGACACTTGATACATTGACTTTACAGCAGAAAGATGCGAAGCACCATTTGCATCCTTTTAGTGATTTTCGATATCAAAACACACCGAGCATGACAGGCATGATAAGTCGCGCTGAAGGGGTTTATATATTTGATAACGATGGTAGAAAAATAATTGACGGAATGTCTGGGCTTTGGTGTGTGAACATGGGGTATGGTAATAAATCGGTTCATAAGGCTATTACTGAACAAATGGAGGAATTGATTTACTACAATACTTTTTTTGGCACCAGTCATCCCCCAGTCGTAAAACTGTCTGAAATGATTGCCGACGTTACGCCTGCAGGAATGAACCAAATCTTCTTTACTGGTTCTGGCTCTGAAGCAAATGACACTATGATGCGACTGGTTCGTCATTACTGGGCGTCAAAAGGTCAGCCTAGCAAATCTATTATTATCAGCCGTAAAAATGCTTACCACGGCTCAACCATGGCCGGTGCTAGCTTGGGCGGGATGACTGCCATGCACGCTCAGGGTGGGTTGCCAATTCCAGGCATTGTCCATATTGATCAGCCTTATTATTATGAGGCATGCGTTGAAGCGGGTGAGGAGATAGACCGCGCTGAATTTGGCAGGCATGCTGCACAAGCGCTCGAAACGAAAATTAACGAACTGGGTGAAGACAATATTGCTGCTTTTATTGCAGAGCCGATCCAAGGTGCGGGTGGTGTAATCATCCCACCTGAAACATACTGGCCTGAAGTGGATCGAATTTGTAAAGAGCGCAACATTCTCCTTGTAGCGGATGAAGTGATTTGTGGTTTTGGTAGGACAGGTGAGTGGTTTGGTTCTGATTACTTTAATATCAAGCCTGATTTAATGCCTTTTGCTAAGGGTGTAACTTCTGGGTATTTGCCACTCGGAGGTTTGGTTGTTAGTGATGAAATTGTGTCTGTATTACGCGATGCTAAGGTTGAGTTTGGTCATGGTTATACGTATTCTGCACATCCGACATGCGCTGCCGCAGCAATCGCAAATATTGAACTAATGCATCAAAGTAATATTGTTGAAAGAGTTAAAAACGGGGTTGGTCCGTATTTGGAGAGTAAGTGGCAATCTCTAGCAGAACACCCTTTGGTCGGAGAGGCAAGAAGCTTAGGAATGCTTGCTGCTATTGAAATTATCAAGGATAAGGATAACTTTGTTCGACATGAGAATGCCAACGAAGTTGTTGGTATTTGCCGCGATCATTGCTTTGCCAATGGACTTGTGATGCGAGCGGTTGGCAACAAGATGATTATTGCACCACCGCTGGTTTGCACCAACTCAGAAATTGATGAAATAGTTGAAAAAGCATGGAAGTCTCTTGATATGACTGTCGACAGCATAAAGTAGAATATATAAAACAAGTGAAATCATATTATCAAGCCAGCAAAAACTTAATGATTGAGCAAGGCTCGCTTGAGGGCGAAGTAAGAGCGGAAGTTTGTGTGATCGGTGGAGGCTACACGGGCTTATCTTCAGCCCTTTATCTTGCAAAAAAAGGCATTAATGTTGCTTTATTAGAGGCAAATAACCTTGCTTCTGGCGCATCAGGCACTAATGGTGGACAAGTTTCTGGTGGCATGAGGCGGGATCAGTTTTATCTTGAAAGAACATTGGGAAAGTCCAGCGCAAAAGCGCTGTGGAAAATTGGTGAAAAAGCCAAAGCCCACGTCAAAGAACTCATTAATGAGTATGGTATTGAGTGTGATTTCAAATACGGCATTGCTCACCCCAATCATAAAAAGAAATTTTGTGATGAATCCATGGCCTATGTTGAGTATATGAAAAAGTCATACGATCATACAGACATAGATTATGTCGACGATTCACAGATGCGAGAATTGACAGGTTCGCAAACTTTTTTTGGTGGTTCTTATGACAAGTCTGAGGCACACTTGCACCCACTTAATTACGCTCTTGGGATTGCAACGGCGGCCTTGGATTTTGGCGCCACAATATTTGAAAATAGTCGAGTTTTGTCTTACAAAAATGAAGGCGACTTATTGAGAGTACAAACCCAGAAAGGCTGTATTGTTGCCGATCGAATTGTGCTGGCTTGCAATGGCTATCTCGAGAATTTGGAAAAAAAACTAACTTCAAAAATACTACCGTTGAACAACTACATAATTGCAACCAAGCCTCTGAGTGAAAAGCAGGCTAATAGAATCAATCCTAACGATATTGCCTTTGCCGATTCTCGTTTTGTTGTTAATTATTTTAGATTGAGTGCGGATAAACGCCTTTTATTTGGTGGTGGTGAAAATTTTTCAAAGAGCCTTTCTGGCAATATTTTGCCGATTGTAACTCGACCCATGGAGGTTATTTACCCTTTTCTTAAAGGCGTGCAGATCGATTATGCCTGGGGTGGTAAGCTGGCAATAACACTCAATCGCCTACCTTTCTTTAAGTCGTTATTGGGTGATAAAGTTCTTTCAGCTCAAGGATATTCTGGTCAAGGCGTTGCACTGGCCAGTTATGCGGGAAAAATTATTGCAGATAAGATTTACGGCACTGGCGATATGTTTGATGCTATTTCGAAAATTCCAACACCAAGCTTTCCCGGCGGTCGGCTTCTTCGCGGCCCCAGCATGAAAATAGGCATGGCTTACTACGCCTTACTAGATCGTTTATAAATTTAAGAGGCTAGAATGCGTGATTTAACAAATTTTTATATTAATGGAAGATGGGTGGCGCCAGTAAAGAGCAACCCATCGGTTACAATAAGTCCGGCGAATGAGACAGAAATAGCGCATATTAGCCTAGGCTCGCCGGCAGATGTTGATTTGGCAGTTGACGCTGCTCGTCAAGCATTTAACGCCTTTTCACAGAGTTCGGTTAATGAGAGAATTGAGCTTTTGCAAAATCTATTGGTTGTCTATCTTGAGCGGTACGAAGAGGTGGCACAGGCCATCTCTCTCGAAATGGGCGCACCGATTGAATTTGCACGAAATAACCAAGCAGCTTGCGGTAGCGGCCATTTAAAGGCGGCGATTGCAGCGCTTAAAAACTACTCCTTTGACCGGCCAATGAAAACCGGCCATGTTTATCGAGAGCCAATTGGTGTTTGTGGCTTAATAACGCCATGGAATTGGCCAATAAATCAGCTTGCTTGCAAGGTGGCACCCGCGCTAGCTACAGGTTGTACTGTGGTGTTAAAAGCTAGTGAATTGTCGCCTTTATCAAGCCACCTTTTTGCACAAATGATTGATCAAGCAGGCTACCCAGCCGGCGTTTTTAACTTGGTAGACGGTCTGGGGCAAGTTGTTGGCGCTGCGATCTCATCTCATCCGGGTATTGATATGGTGTCATTTACTGGATCTACAGAAGCGGGTATTGCTGTTAGTAAAGCCGCTTCTGAAACAGTGAAGCGTGTTTGTTTGGAGCTTGGCGGCAAGTCGCCAAATATTATCCTCGACCATGACAATTTCCAAGCGGCAGTTGAAAGGGGTGTTGATTCTTGTTTTAGAAATACTGGTCAGTCATGTAATGCGCCAACCAGAATGCTGGTACCGGCTGAGCGCTATGAAGAGGCCATTGGCATTGCCAAAGATTGTGCCTCAACATTAACAGTAGGCAATCCTCAGGATGCGAAAACTGACATTGGGCCTCTTGTGAGTGAGCAGCATTTTCATCGTGTGCAAGACTACATTAAACTTGGCATTAAAGAAGGCGCAAGAGTTGTGTTTGGCGGCCCTGGAAAGCCGGATGGCTTAGAAAGAGGTTATTACGTAAAACCAACGTTATTTGCCGATTTGAATATAGATGCGAGGGTTGTAAGGGAAGAGATTTTTGGCCCAGTGCTATGCCTTCAATCTTTTAACAGTGTTGAGCAAGCTATAGAAATGGCAAACGATAGTCCTTTTGGCTTAGCAGCTTATATCTCTGGCGATAGAGAAGAGGCGCGAATAATTGCGCATAAGCTTCGAGCGGGCATGATAGGAATCAATGGTGACACTCAGGGTTTTGATTGTCCATTTGGTGGTTACAAGCAATCTGGTAATGGTCGAGAATGGGGGGAATTTGGGTTTGAGGATTATTTGGAAGTTAAAACTATTACTGGTTGAGTAGGAATTAAAAAAAGAAAATGAGCGCATATCAAAAACATTATGCAGGAGATTGTAGCCACACAGGGAGCTACTATGAAGCTTCTGCTAATGCTAAAAGTTCGAGAGATGCTCTAGCTGGAGAGCATGAGTGTGAGATTTGCGTTGTCGGCGGTGGTTATAGTGGTCTCTCGACTGCATTGCATTTAGTTGAAAAAGGTCATGGCGTTACATTGATTGAGGGGGCTCGTATCGGCTGGGGTGCATCTGGACGTAATGGTGGTCAAATAGTCAATGGACTTAATGCCAGTCTAGGTGTTATTGAAAAACGTTACGGCAATGAGTTTGCATCATTTGTTGGCAAGCTTGTGCAAGAGGGCAGTCAAATCATTCATGGCAACATTAAAAAATACAATATTCAATGCGATCTAAAAGAAGGCAATCTATTTGCAGCCTACACTGAAAAGCACTTGCGCGAGTTAAGGGTAAAGCAAAAGCTTTGGCGTCGCCATGGTATGAATGATCATGAAATGGTTAGCAAAGAAGAGATGAGGGGGTTCGTTGGCAGTGATGTTTACAGTGGTGGAATGATTGATAAAACCGGTGGCCATATTCACCCACTGAATCTTGCACTTGGTGAGGCGAGCGCCATTGAATCTAATGGCGGCAAAATCTTTGAGATGACACGTATGGAGTCAATGCAGAAAAGTGGCAAAGACATAATCGTCAAAACGGATAATGGCACTGTACGTTGTAATAAATTGGTGATCTGTGGCAACGCTTATTTGGGTAAAGTTATTCCACAGCTTACATCCAGAGTGATGCCCGTATCAACTCAAATTATTGCCACAAAACCGCTTGGTGATGATTTGGCAAATGAAATCCTACCAACGGACATCTGTGTTGAGGACGTGCGCTATATTCTAGATTACTATCGATTATCTGCAGATAAACGCTTGTTGTTTGGGGGTGGCACCGTGTATGGCGGTTCTGATCCTAAAGACGTGATTGCTAAGCTGAGGCCTAGTTTGGAAAAAGTATTTCCGCAACTGAAAGGCATCGAAATAGATTATGCCTGGAGTGGGAATTTTGCCTTGTCGTTTTCGCGAGTGCCACAAATGGGGCGTCTCGGGAACAATGTATACTTTGCCCATGGTTACAGTGGTCATGGTGTTACAGGCTCGCATTTGTTTGGCCGAATTCTTTCCGAGGCAATCGATAACGACACAAAGCGTTTTGATGAATTTTCAAAAGTGCCATGGATTCCTTTCCCTGGCGGTAGGACACTCAGAGTGCCCTACTCGATTGCTGGCTCTTGGTGGTACGGCTTGCGTGATACATTGGGCTTGTAGCGATATTTTTCATAAATGTAGCTTATTTTGAATGTTTGAGTGTAATATTTAATGCGCAGGTTGCGCTAATTCCTAACTTTGCAAGGTGATACTAACATGGGCAATCCAAATATACCTCTAGATATTCTTGAAAGTCTTAAAACCATTGTTGGCTCAAATAATTACGTTGACAATCCCGAGCAAATGGCTGCTTACATCAATGATATTTGGGGTCAACATCATGGTGTCACATCTCTCATATTAAAGCCAACAAATACCGAAATGGCTTCATTGATTGTGGCTTTATGCAATAAGCACAATATTGGTGTCGTTCCTCAAGGTGGGAACACGGGATTGGTTGGCGGGAGCATACCAAGTGAATCAGGTGTAGAGATAATACTCTCGATGGAGCGCATGAATAAAGTGCTCGACATTGACCCTATTAATTACACAATGACGGTAGAGGCTGGTTGTATTTTGTCCGAAGTGCAAGATGTAGCCTTTGCAGCCAATCGCCTTTTCCCCCTTAGCTTGGGTGCTGAAGGCAGCTGTCAAATTGGTGGCAATCTATCTACAAATGCCGGTGGTACGGCAGTTCTTAGATACGGTAATGCCAAAGAACTTGTACTTGGTCTTGAAGTTGTTCTGCCCAATGGCAATATCTACCATGGTCTGCGCAGTCTTCGAAAAGACAATACCGGTTATGATTTAAAACAGCTATTTTTAGGTTCTGAAGGCACTTTGGGCATCATTACCAAGGCCGTGCTTAAGCTCTTTCCTTTGGCGACAGATACCGTGACTTCTTTGGTTGCACTGTCATCTTTAGAGGCTGCACCAAAACTCTTGGCAACGCTGCGAGAGGTGACAGGTGATAATATTACCGCTTTTGAATACATGGATCGTACTTGTGTGGATATGCTTGAGAGGCATGCTGACTTGCCTGATCCTTTCGGTCAAACATATCACCATTTTTCCCTTGTAGAGCTGACTTCAAGCCGCAGCGATGCTGGTTTACAAAGTCTGTTAGAAAGGGTTTTTGAGACTATGGTTGCTGAGGGTAATGTTGTTGATGCTGTGGTTGCTACGAGTAAATCTCAAGCAGCACAACTGTGGAAAATGCGTGAAATGCTGCCTGAAGTCTATCGTCTTCAGGGTGGAGGCCTGACTTTTGATATCTCAGTGCCAGTATCGCGCGTACCTGAATTCATAAAGCAAGCAACCAAATCTTGTAATCAAGCTTACAAAGGCGGTACGGTATTAACTTTTGGCCATATTGGAGATGGAAATGTGCACTTTATATTTATGAAGCCTGAGAACGTTAGTATGGATGACTTTCTATTAGGCACTAACAATGTCAGTAATCTTATTTACGACATCATTGCTGAATTTGATGGGAGCTTCAGTGCCGAACATGGTATTGGGAGAGTTAAGAAACATGAATTAGAGCATTATAAATCTGAGGTCGAGCTCAAGCTTATGCGAGCCATTAAAAATGCCATCGATCCAAACAATATTATCAACCCTGGCAAGATGCTCTAATTTATTGTTGGTTAATTCTTTGTTTGGCTTTTAAGACCAGATAATCGTGAGCAATTGTTGCCGCTGCAATCGCTGTTATCTCACTATGATCGTAGGCGGGAGCCACTTCAACAACATCAGCGCCAATAAAGTTTAACTGGCCGAGACCACGGAGAATGCCCAGCGCTTGTGCTGAGCTCAAGCCTCCAGCAACCGGCGTCCCGGTGCCCGGCGCAAACGCTGGATCAAGGCAGTCAATATCAAAAGTCAGATAGGCTTTGTGATTGCCAACAACCTCAAGAATTTTTTGAATCACAGTCTTTGTACTGTTTTCATGAATCCATGGTGCATCGAGAATGGTCAGCCCCTGAGTGTTATTATTGTGTGTTCTAATGCCGACTTGTATTGAGTGTTTGGCATCAATTAAGCCTTCTTTTAGAGCTCTTGAAAACATTGTTCCATGATCAAGTCTGCCATCTTCATCAGGCCAAGTGTCAGTGTGTGCGTCAAAATGCACAAGTGCTAGCGGACCATGTTTTTCTGCATGGGCGCGCAACAGTGGGTAGGTGATAAAATGATCACCACCAAAGGTCAGCATTTCACTGCCAGAGTCAAGAATTCTCTTAGCGTGTTTTTGTATTTGTTCAACCACCTCGGTTGGATAACCATAGTCTAGCGAGCAATCACCATAATCGATAACGGCCAAAGTTTTGAAAGGGTCAAT
>JBBWVR010000180.1:0-2401 GCA_050256315.1 Gammaproteobacteria bacterium
AATGCTTCAGGAGTGAGGGCGAAGGTTGTTGGTAGGCCTCATTCCATTGTTATGGAGGCGACTTTTTTAAAGTTATAGATTCCGCCCGAAGGATGTGTCATGATTGGTGATCATCGTGATCACAGACATTCTGGCAGCGCAGAATATGGGGATTCGAAATGTGTTTATATATACATGTGTATTGACAATTGAAGATGTTGAGCAGAACTAGATTCAGCCCACCTGAATTACCAAGAGTTATAACGACTTCCAGCACCAACTCTTCAGTAATAAAAATATTGTCAATTTAGTTTAAATGTATTGGTCGTTTTGACCAGTAATAACCAATGAAAAAGTAAAGAGCATGAATCCAGAAGCCTCTATAAACGTTACTCAATTGCTTATCGCTTTAATGAGCGGTGTTGCGCTATTATTGTGGAGTTTGGGTCTCGTGCGCACCAGTATGAAAAAAGCCTATGGTGGCAAGCTAACCTATTTTGTTAGTCATCGTTTTACCGGTGTGCTCAGTTCATTTTGGCTGGGCATTCTCATCACCTTGGTCCTTCAGAGTTCAACTGCGGTTGCGCTATTGTCTGCCTCTTTAGGTGTGGTTGGGCGCTCTGGCTTAGCCATGCTGCTTGGCGCAGACGTGGGTACGACCTTGGTTGCTTTTGTATTATCTTTTGATCTCAGCTTGTTAGGGCCAATTTTTATTTTGATTGGCGTTTTTATTAAATTTAAGGTTTACGATAAAAAACTATCGAGTTTGGCTGAGGCGATGATTGGCGTGGGCCTAATGCTTTTATCGTTAACGCTGATTCGCAGTATTTCAGCGCCCTTACAAGAGTCGGCCTTGTTTATGGAAATGTTGGCCAGCCTCTCTTCTGAATCACTGATTGCCATTTTGTTCGCCGCTGTTATCACTTTTGCCCTGCACTCCAGTATCGTCATGATTCTGTTGTTGGTGGGCTTGGTATCCGCGGGTATCCTTACGTCTGAGGCGGGTTTGTTATTTGTGCTTGGCACCAATATTGGCAGCTCATTTATTCCTGTTTACGCGTTTCGAAATGATGACAATTCAAAACGTGTTGCACCTCTTGGTAACCTCTTGTTGCGCGGGATAGGGGCTCTAGCGTTGGTTCCTTTTGTGCCTTACTTCAATAACTTACTTACAGAATTGGGTGGCTCGCTTGGATTTCAATTGGTCATTTTTCATTTCGTATTTAATTTCGCTGTTGCTGCAATTGGCTTAAGCATGCTAAAACCACTAATTTCATGGATAGAAGCATTTTTCCCGCAAAGGCTAGATAAAGCTGCCGTTTCTCCAAAATATTTGACTAAAGACGATAATTCAGCACCTATGGCAGCTTTATCAAATGTTGTGCGTGATACTTTGACGATGGGCGAGTTATTAGAGGATATGCTCAAAGAATTTCATTTAGCCTTAACCAAACATCAAGATAAATTTGAGAAAAAAATGCATCAAAGTGAAGATTTGATTGATGATTTTCATGAGCAAATTCGAGACTATTTATTGGAATTAAACAGCCAAGAGATGAGCGAAACTGAGCGCTTTCACTGCAGTGATTTGTTAATGTTTATTGAAAATTTAGAGCATGCGAGTGATACGCTGGATCGATCTATGGTGAAGTTAATCAAGCAAAAATACAATCAATCGATTGTTTTTAAGAGCAATGAACTTGAAGCGCTCGACACTTGTATGAACTTGGTATTTAAAGTTATACCACTTTCCTTCCAGCTCATCATGAGTCGAGACTTGGAAAGCGCTCGTGGCTTGATTAGGGCGAAGCATAGCTTTATCGATACTCATCAGCGCTATCTGCACACGCAAATGAACTCGCTAGCAACACGCAAAAATGTCAACCCTGTGGCGCAATCACTATTCATTGATTTAATGCGTGACATTAGACGTTTGCATTCGCATTACACCGCGGTTGCTTTTCCGATATTAAGCCGTGCTGGAGAGCTGCAACTTCTCGGTCAAAAAGGATCAAGTGAGATATTGTCTGGACAGCAGAAAGAATAGTTTGCCTTGAAGTCTCAAGTAATATAAACTCTGCCAACATTGACGTTAATTCAACTTCTTGGAGAGGTTTATGAGACTTAGCACGCTAGCCGTTCATGTTGTCAGCACACCACCGCCTCACGTGGGAGGGATGTATTGGATTATAGTAAGTCTTAAAACTGTCTGCGGTATTGAGGGGGTTGGAGAGGTTTATTCGGCTTCTTTCCATCCATCGGTGATGAAACGAGCCATCGAAGATGTTTTTGATCGTTATCTAAAAGACCATGATCCACACCATGTAGAACGCTTTTTTAGGGAGTGTTACTCCAGTGGCTTTACTCAACGTACCGATCTCTCAATGATGGGCGTGTGTTCTGGAGATCGGAAGAGCACACG
>JBBWVR010000181.1:0-9686 GCA_050256315.1 Gammaproteobacteria bacterium
ACTGGCTAAAGAGGGCATTACCATGATCTGCGTGACGCATGAGATGGGCTTTGCACGCAAGGTAGCACAACGCATTATCTTTATGGACGAAGGGCAAATCATTGAAGAAAACGACCCGGAAACCTTCTTCCATCACCCAGAGTCGGAGCGCTTAAAGCTGTTCTTAGATCAAATCCTAACGCATTAAACACGAGGGATTTTACCCCTAACCAATTAAATGCCACTTGATGTGGCATTTTTTTCGCCAAAATTATATAGTCAAAGAAAGGATAAGACCTATGAAATAGGGCGCTAATCCGAGCTATAAGGTGTGCACAGATAAGAAAAATTGAACATAAAGAGATGTGTAGATAAGATAATAAGAGATAAGCTAGAGCTTAATTATTACCAATAAGCTATAATTTACCACAACAGTACCACCACGTTCATTTGTCTTAATTCAATCAACAACCAATCAATATGTTTAATTTATTTAAAAAAGAAGAGGCCATTAAAGGGGTAGAAATCACTCAAGAAGACTGGACAAAAGAGATTAAGAGAAATCAAGTGATAGGACAAGAAGCAGAGCAAATGTCATTTAAATATGCTTCTAACAGTGATTTTATAGACAATGGGACTAAGATGGGACTAAGTAGTGACCATCTTAAAATCTTAAAAAAATGCAAAGATGAAAGTAGCGCACTAGAGCTAATGAAAATATTAAATAGATCAAATAAGTCAAAATTTAAGAACGTCATCATTAAGCCATTAATTGAAAATGGCTTTCTTGAATTAACAATTCCTGAAAAACCAAAAAGTCCAAATCAGAAATACCGCTTAACAAATTTGTTTGTTCGACGCAGGATTAAGGTTTGAGTTGCTTATTGAATGATTTCGCACCAAAACAAGTGATTATTATTGATTAACTCTTGTATTGGCTCTATTTTCAATTATTTTAAAAAATATAACAACCAATATAGCTAACGTCACAATCTCCTCTTATATGCAAAATTTAGATAATACTTTCTAAGTCATTGATTTATATATAATTTATAAATATTTCCTTGTCATTTTCCCTATTTAATCGCTTATTTGTCTGTTTTGCGTCTTCAGACTATAATTTAGCGAATTTTGCTATTTATTTATAACACCATAAAATGTCTGATCATCCGATTGAAAATCCTTTGCTACAAAATAGCTCAAACAAAACAGGTGTTTTAATTACCAATTTGGGCTCACCCGATGCGCCAACTACGGGCGCTTTAAGGAGATATCTAAAGCAATTTTTGTCGGATAAATTTGTTATTCAACCTCCACCCAGTCGTTTTATTTGGCTGTGCATACTGCATCTTGTTGTTCTAAATATTCGACCGGCAAAATCTGCGAAAAAATACCAGAAAGTATGGGGTAATTCCGAGAACAAGGCGCCGCTTATTTCGCTTTGCCAAAGCCTTGTTAACCAACTTAAAAAACACCCTTTTTCTGTAGACAATAAGCTTGAATTTGCTCTTGGCATGCGCTATGGAAACCCTTGTATATCAAGCGCTTTGGATCAATTGAGAGATAAAGGTTGTGATGAAATTATTGTGCTTCCTCTCTATCCGCAGTACTCCAAAACTACAACTGCCTCCACCTTTTTTGAAATCTCTGAAATCATAAAAAAATGGCAAATTTCGCCCGAGATTTTGCTTATAAACAATTATCACAACAATGATTCTTATATTGACACTTTGGTGTCCTCTATTACGACATTTCAGGATGAAAATGGAGTCCCTGACAAGTTGTTGATTTCTTACCACAGCATTCCTCATCGCTACGTTAATAATGGTGATTGCTATTATGAGCATTGCCAAACGACAACGCGTTTATTGGTCGAAAAACTCCAACTTGATGACGATGACTACGAAATCTGTTTTCAATCTATTTTTGGTAGAGAAAAGTGGATAGGACCAAATATAAGTGATATTCTCTCTAATTTTGGTTCTAGGGGCATCTCTCATGTGCAAGTTGTTTGTCCAGGGTTTCCTGTAGACTGCTTGGAGACACTTGAAGAAATTGATATGGAGAACCGAGAAATATACCTTGAAAATGGTGGTTCTAAATTCCACTACATTCCAGCCTTGAATAAACAAAATTTACATATTGATTTTCTTTTAAAACTGATTCAAGAACAACTCTCATAAACATACACCAGTTAATACTGACCTGATCTTTGTGTAGACTTCTTGTCATGATTTTGTTGTATATAAGTCTCTAAATCATCTGCTGGAGTGGCGAGGCTTCGAGACCCCTAGCGACTGCCGGTCTTGCTACTACTGCATTTGCAGCTTACAAGAAAGAACCAATGGTGTTGTGGATAACATTTGACTATTTTTCTTTAATGAAGCTCTTACAGGATTTCACCTATTAAATAGTCACTCTGGCTTGGTTATAACAATAAGAATTAATTTTGAGGTTGATTGACACTTCGCATAATTTATATTATGTTAAGTAATATAAATTAACCCTCTGAATAAGCGTGGAAGTTAATTTAATTCACGCCCTATTCCCTGCATCGAGATTTTATGTAAACTGTGGGCTTCACAATTTTGATTAGAATAGTTTTTATTCAATGCCACCTCTATCGCTTAAATCTAACTTTAGTCACAACACGATCAATTATCTAATGTTGTCGGCTTTGATTCTTATTTGGGGAACTTCGTTTTTACTCATTAATCGAAGTTTGTTATTTTTTGTCCCGGAACAAGTCGCTGGATTTCGACTTTGTATTGGCGCCGTAGTGATGATAACTGTCTTATTTGTAAGTGGAAAACGACTTCCAAAGCTTGGTCCCGCATGGTTGCATTTCCTTATTATTGCTGTTGTTGCAAATCTCCTACCTTTTTGGATGATTGCCATCGGACAAACAACTATTTCATCGGGTATGGCCGGCCTGCTGATGGCGATTATGCCCCTGGTTACCTTGGTATTGGCTCATATTTTTCTTGTCAATGAGAGGCTTAATCGATTCAAGTTTATGGGGTTTGTTGTGGGTATTTCTGGCGTTGCATTTATCCTTGGACCAACACTGATCAACGCCTCAAACTCATTAGTGGGCAGCCTACTGGTTTTGGCTGCAGCATGCTGCTACGCATGTGGTACGATTTTTACAAAGCGACTGCCTGTTTACGATCCGCTGGTTGCCAGCACTGGTACGTTAATATGTGCTGGACTTGTCAGCCTCATAGTTTGGCCAAATATGTTGGACTTTAGTTTGTTAGACATGCCTCTTATCAGTGGCTTTAGCGTAGTTTTACTGGGCGTTCTTCCAACTGCCATTGCAATGCTTCTCTATTTTCACATTATCAACCGTGCAGGCGCTACATTTCTCTCAAATATTAATTATGTCATCCCGGTTGTCGCGTATTTTGCTGGCGCACTTGTTCTTGGGGAAATTGTACTCTGGCACGATATTTTGGCCTTGCTGCTTATTATTACCGGCATTGTCTTGTCTCGACGTAAAGTCGCTACCTAGGTTGAGTAAATCTTCCCGCCCATTGTTTCTATTCACCAAATTGGTGTAATTATCTGATTTCATCATGGCTCTAGGGTTATGATATATCCAACCTCGAACCCTAAAAAACCATGAAGAGTAGTGGCAAAATTACCAGAATTCTATCCATCGATGGCGGCGGTATTAGAGGTATCGTTCCTGCAGTTGTTCTAATGCACCTTGAAAAAACCCTGCAACAGTTTACCAATAATCCTGATGTTCGGTTGGTTGATTTTTTTGATTTATTTTCTGGTACCAGCACCGGATCGATGATTGTTGCCGGCCTACTTACGCCTAATAAAGACAATCGACCCACCTACAGTGCCAAGGAAATTGTTGACCTCTATTTTGACAATGCCGATACTATATTTCAAGATTCGCTTCTTCAAGACATCAAGTCCGTGGCAGGGCTGTTGAGCGTCAAATACAGCCCAGATGGTATTGAGTCTGTATTTCAAAAGCACTTTCCAAACACTGAGCTTAAGGAGCTTCTCAAGCCCACTTTAATTCCGGTTTACGACCTAACAAGGGGTAAAAACTATTTCTTTCGCCAACAAAAAGCCCAAGTCAGTGCGAGACACAATTATTATCTTAAGGATGTCTTAAGGTCTGCTACATCGGCGATTACTTATTTTCCGCCAATGCAAATATCAACTGTTGACAGCACTAGACAACGTTGTTTTATTGATGGCGGCATCTTTGCCAATAACCCCGCCCTATCCGCTTATGCTGAGTTTCGCTATCACAACCCAGAGTTGCACGCAAAGGACACAATGATGTTTTCCCTTGGTACTGGTAAACAAGGCACACATCTGGATTGTGAAAGTACACAGAATTGGGGTGCCTTGGAGTGGCGAGAGCCTGCGGGTAATTTGTTCGCTAATGCAGTGGCAGACGCAAACCATTATCAACTTAAGGCTGTTTATGATAGCAAGCCAAATTACTTGAGACTCGATGGATTTTTTAATGATGTCGATAAAAGCAGCCTCGACAACACATCCAAAGACTATTTGGATTGCCTTTATTATTTAGGTCGACAAATTGCCGAAGATAACAAACAAGCTATAAAGTCTTTTGCACAACAATTAATTGCCAATTCATCAACCCGCTCTGAACAGGAAAACCAGCCAAATTTAGAAACAAATGACGATGTAGTTGCCAAATCAAACCAAAACTCAAAGTTTGTGTTGGTAGTGAAAAAAGCACTGAAAAAGTTAACAAACTAATCGCCTCTATTCTTGCCACCATTTACTACGAGATTTCGCTTTAATTCTAAGCAAGCGCCACTGATTATTTGTTTTATAATTGCTGAGAAAATAATATAAAAATATTTATCTCGGCATAAGCTTGTCATATCAACCAGTTAGCCTGTTTCGATCAATTAATGCGTTAAAGGCCACTTGCTAAAATTGTTGAAATACACTATATTTAGTGTACATTAATTCAATCAGACACTAAATGCAGTGTTTTATCAGGAGAGCAGATTGACCGAAGATATTAAAGTCACCAAGCGGAATGGCAAGCAAGAGTCCATTGATATGGAGAAAATTCACCGCGTTGTGCACTGGGCCTCTCAAGATTTAAAAGGGGTTTCTGTCTCCCAGGTTGAGATCAACGCGCAGCTGGCTTTCTTTGATGGTATCAAGACCGAAGACATTCATGAAACCATCATTAAATCGGCAGCCGATTTAATCTCAACCGAGACACCTGATTACCAGTATTTAGCCGCTCGTTTGGCTATTTTCCATTTACGGAAAAAAGCTTTTCAGCAATTTACGCCTCCTTCTTTATTCGATCATGTAACAAAATACACTGAGCTTGGTATTTACGACAAAGACATTCTTGCCAAATACAGCAAAGATGAGATTCAAGAGTTTGACGTGCACATTGACCATTGGCGCGACATGAGCTTCAGCTACGCTGCGGTTAAACAACTTGAAGGCAAATACCTCGTGCAAAACCGCGTTACTGGTGAGATCTATGAGAGCCCACAGTTTCTCTATATTTTGGTCGGCATGTGTCTTTTTCAAGAATATGATAAGAGTGAAAGAATGGATATTGTTAAGCGTTTTTATGACGCAACAAGCACTTTCAAAATCTCTCTTCCAACGCCTATTATGGCCGGTGTGCGCACACCGACAAGGCAGTTTTCATCTTGTGTGTTAATTGAGACCGACGATGATCTTGACTCCATCAGTGCAGCATCCGGCGCGATTGTTAAATACGTTTCTCAAAGAGCTGGCATTGGCATCAATGGTGGTCGTATTAGAGCGCTAGGCAGTCCTATTCGTGGCGGTGAAGCAACCCATACTGGCTGCATTCCTTTTTTCAAGCACTTTCATACTGCGGTTAAATCTTGCTCTCAAGGCGGTGTTCGTGGCGGCGCTGCCACCCTTTTCTACCCATTGTGGCATTTGGAGGTTGAAGAATTATTGGTTCTTAAAAATAACACCGGCACCGATGAAAATCGCATTAGGCATCTAGATTATGGTGTGCAGTTTAATGGCTTGATGTATCAAAGATTCTTGGCGGATGGCGACATCACCCTTTTCTCGCCACATGATGCGCCGGGTCTATACGATGCTTTTTTCGCCGATCAAGACGAGTTTAAAGCTCTTTATGAGAAATACGAACAAGACGACAGCATTCGTAAACGCAGCGTAAAGGCACGAGAATTGTTTGCAAAATTTATGAAGGAACGCGCCAATACAGGGCGCATTTATTTGCAAAATGTTGATCACTGTAACACCCATGGCGCCTTTGACCCCGCTTTGGCGCCAGTTAGGCAGTCTAACCTGTGCATGGAAATCACCCTACCAACCAAACCACTATTCTCGGTTCAAGATGAGGATGGTGAGATTGCTCTGTGCACTCTGTCCGCGGTTAACTTGGGTGCTCTCGAAAGCCTCGACGAATTAGAGGGAATTACGGAGATCATTGTAAGGTCGCTAGACTCACTTCTTGACTACCAAGACTATCCAATCAAAGCCGCTGAGATTGCCAGTAAAAATAGACGTACACTCGGCATTGGCGTGACTAATCTGGCTTATTATTTGGCAAAAAATGGAGTGAAGTACTCTGACGGCTCCGGCAACAGATTAATTCACGATACTTTTGAAGCGCTGCAATATTACTCATTAAAGGCGTCCAACAAACTGGCTAAGGAATTAGGCGCTTGTCCACTGTTTTCGCAAACACAATACGCCAAAGGCATTATGCCAATCGATAGCTACAAAAAGGATGTTGATGCATTTTGCTCGCCAGAATTAAAACTTGACTGGGCAACATTAAGAACTGAAATTGTTAAAACTGGCCTGAGAAATTCCACCTTAACGGCACTCATGCCTTGCGAAAGTTCTTCACAAATTTCCAATTCAACCAATGGTATTGAGCCGCCGAGAGGTTATGTTTCGATAAAGCAATCAAAGGACGGCATTCTCAAACAAATTGTGCCAGACTTTGAGAATCTTAAATCACAGTACGAATTGCTCTGGGATATCAAAGACAACGAAGGTTACCTGCAGTTGTGTGCGATCATGCAAAAGTTCATTGATCAATCCATTTCAACCAATACCCACTACGATCCTTCGAAATTTGATGGCAACAGAGTGCCAATGAAATTGTTTTTAATGGACCTACTTAAAGCCTACAAATACGGCATTAAAACACTTTATTACCATACCACTCGTGATGGTGCGACAGACAAACAAAATAATGCCAAGTCGGGCGATGACGATTGCGCTGATGGCGCCTGCAAACTCTAGGAAAATATTATGTCATTTAGTATTTTTAACCACAAAATAAGCGACACCTTAACTCAGCCTATGTTTTTTGGTGACAGTGTTAACGTTGCCCGCTTTGATAAGCAAAAGTTTGAAATATTTGAAAAGTTGACAGAAAAACAACTGTCTTTTTTCTGGCGCCCTGAAGAGATCGACGTCTCAAAAGACAAGATGGACTTCGCCAAGCTGCTACCGAATGAAAAACACATTTTCATCTCCAACCTACAATACCAAATTTTGTTAGATTCGGTACAAGGCAGATCGCCTAATATCGCTTTCTTACCAATTGTTTCCTTGCCAGAATTAGAGAATTGGATTGAAACTTGGTCATTCTCTGAAACTATTCACTCCAGAAGTTACACTCACATTATTAGAGCGATTGTCAATGAACCTGGTGTGATCTTTGATGACATCATGAAAACCGATGAAATCATTAAACGCGCTGACAGCGTCTCCGCTAATTATGACAAGCTGATTGAGGATGCCCAGGCTTATCTGGCGCACGGTGAAGGTGAGCATACCATTAACGGAGAGACGCTCACGGTTGATTTACGCGCTTTAAAGAGACAACTCTACCTCACCATTATGTCGGTCAATATTCTCGAAGCTGTGCGTTTTTATGTCAGCTTTGCCTGCTCTTTTGCCTTTGCTGAACGCAAAGTCATGGAAGGAAATGCTAAAATCATTAAGATGATCGCGCGCGATGAGGCGCTGCATCTAACCGGCACACAACATATGCTCAACCTAATGCGCACCGGCAAAGACGATCCTGATATGGAGGCCATTGCCAGCGAGTGCAAAGACGAAGTAATTGCGATGTTTAAAGAGGCGGCTGAGCAAGAAAAAGAATGGGCTGAGTATTTGTTTAGAGATGGCTCAATGATTGGTCTTAATGCTGAGATTCTTAAACAATATCTAGAGTACATTACCAATGTTCGTATGGCGGCCATTGACTTGGATCCAATTTTTGAGCAGAGCACCAATCCATTACCGTGGATTAATCATTGGCTTGATTCAGACAACGTCCAGGTAGCGCCCCAGGAGACTGAAATTACCTCTTACTTGGTAAGTGCTATCGACAACACCATGAATGCCGACGACAGTGACTTTGATGACTTCACGCTATAAAGGGGCCTCTTGAAGGCTGCACTTGTCTAGATGTTTCGAATTGACGTTGACAATATTAATGGCAAAACCGAGTCGCTTTATGTGTTTGGTGATGAGTCCATCCTTACTGAACTTGAAAATAACAGCATCTTAATAAACTACAATTGTCGACAAGGGCATTGTGGTAGCTGCATTCTTCAACTACTGGAGGGTCATGTTATGCATCAAGAATGCCTTGTTCCGCTCTCAGCAGGCGAAATACTGGCTTGCCAGGCAAGGCCCGCTAGCGACATCAAAATAACCGTTAGAGGCTAAATTTCGAGCCCTCTAGGAAATCAATGATTTCATCTGCTCTGCCCTCAAATACAATTCGATTCTTTTTGTTACTGATTTGATAGGCGTACATTGGATCGTAATAGTCAACCAGGAGGGTTTTAATAATTGGCAAAAAAAGTGCTGAACCGCCTGAGCTGTGATACCGACTAAGTGCATCTTCTAGGATTTTTATAAGCTCTTGGTGGTGCACACCGCCTAAACGTTTACGAATCTTACCAAGACTCTCACGCCAATAATCAGCAAAATTCTGAAAGCCTTGTTGTGCATCCAGGGTACAGTACTTATCGTGCATATCTGTAACGTAGGTTTTTAGACTAAGCTCAATTCGCTCGTCAACAGAGGCTTTTAAAACGACCAACTTTGAACTTTGGGTCTTAAGTTTAAGTGCGCCTGGAATGTGAATCGTACCAATATTCGTGCCTTCATCCTCAAGCGCAATAAACGCTTGCTGCTTATTTTTTATGAGTTCGATAGCTAAGGCATTTTCAAAATTAATTTGTGTTGGTTGTGGATCAACGTCATTACCAAAAGCAGAGCCTCGGTGGTTTGCTAAGCCCTCCAAATCAATACTGTTGCTCAAACGATTTAATAATAGCGTCTTTCCGGCACCCGTTTGCCCGCCAACGACAACAAAATTCAGTTTTTCACTAAGGGATTCCAGTTCGTCAATCAAATAACGACGCATCGCTTTGTAACCACCCTTAACGCGTGGGCAGGCAATACCAGAGCGTTCAAAAATCCAACGCTGTGTTATTTGTGAGCGCAGGCCGCCACGAAAACAATACAAAATACCATTTGGATTGCTTTGAAAAAATGCCATCCAGCATCGAGTCGCTGCTCTTTAACTAGCCCGCTAACCAATTGATGGCCAAGCTCAAGTGCAGCTTTTTTACCAACATCTTGGTAACAAGTGCCAACTTGCTCACGTTCATCAGCCGTCATTAACGGTG
>JBBWVR010000182.1:0-2177 GCA_050256315.1 Gammaproteobacteria bacterium
TAATGCTGAGGTTATTCAAGCGGCGAAAGACAGTTTTAGTGACTGGGGTTTTGGACTTTCATCTGTGCGTTTTATTTGTGGTACGCAAAGTATTCACAAAGCACTTGAAAGTAAAGTTACAGAGTTTCTTGGCATGGAAGAAACCATTCTTTACGCGGCTTGTTTCGATGCCAATACTGGCTTGTTCGAAACGATCCTCGGTAAAGAAGATGCGGTTATTTCTGATGAGCTAAACCACGCCTCGATTATTGATGGCGTTCGCCTCTGTAAAGCGGCTCGTTACCGTTATAAGAATAACGATATGATCGATCTTGAGGCTAAATTAATAGAAGCCAAAGAGGGTGGCGCAAGACGCATTTTGATTACCACAGATGGCGTGTTCTCAATGGACGGCACAGTGGCACAGCTTGATAAGATCTGTGATTTGGCGGACAAGTATGATGCCATGGTTCACCACGATGATTGCCATGCTGTTGGATTTATGGGTAAGACTGGACGTGGTGTACACGAATACTGCAACGTGATGGATCGTGTTGATATTATTACCGGTACTTTTGGTAAGGCATTGGGTGGCGGTTCGGGTGGTTATACGTCTGGGCGAAAAGAAATTATTGATATGTTGCGGCAACGCTCTCGACCCTACTTATTTTCAAATACTGTGGCGCCTTCAATTTGTGCAGCCTCACTTAAAGTGCTGGAGATGCTTTCAAACTCTACTGAACTAAGGGATCGTTTAGAGAAAAATACCCACTATTTCCGCAAAGGTATGCAAAAAGCCGGTTTTGATGTTGATGATGGTGATCATCCAATTGTGCCGGTGATGCTTGGCGATGCTAAATTGGCACAAACAATGAGTAAGAAACTACTCCAGCGTGGTATTTTTGCTATTGGCTTTTTCTTTCCTGTTGTGGCCCAAGGCAAAGCAAGAATCCGAACGCAAATTTCAGCGGCTCATTCTAAGGATGATTTGGATAAGGCGATTACCGCATTTAGTGAAACTTATAAAGAATTATCGACTTAATTGCTTCATATTGAGAAGGTGAATTGCCGCAAGGCAAGAGAGGTTGGCGAAGGTGAGAGGCTTTACGCTTCGAGAGATTAGCCTGGGCTGCTGGAGTGAAATATCCAATATTTTCACCCTCTTATCAAGATCACACCGATTTAAGGCTAATAACGGTTGAAAATCGGTATTTTTCGACTGAAAATGATGATTTTCGAAGGGTGTTTAAATCGTTTTTAATCAGTTTAAGATTAATGAAGAAGGTTGGGTGATAACAATCACTCTGCTTGTTCGACAGAAGCACCTTTTCTGCTTGCGCAATCTTCAAGTTGCCCTTGATTGATTTTGGCGACATAAAAATAACGGAATTCAGAGTGAGATAAATACCAACCACTAGCCGATGCTTTAGATAGTATTACGTAGCTGCTAGTAACGACGAAGTCCACAATGAGGCGGCTTAAGCTAGTTATGGTAATCGAAGATATGCCAAGCAAAAGCATAGCAGTGGTTATGAGAAAAGACTTACAGGATATATTGCAACCACATAAGTCGAATTAATTGCGTTTAATTAGCGCATACCACGGTGCTTTTTAATGAGCTCATAAGCGCTAATAATTTCTTGGGTTTTTTCTTTGGCTATTTTTGTCATCTCTTCTGGCAATCCCTTGGCAACTAATTTATCTGGATGATGCTGAGCCAACAATCGACGATAAACCCGCTTTAGCTCTTTATCAGTTAGACTTTTATTTGTACCCAATACAACGTAGGCATCGTCAACTGTTAGTTTGCTAGTATTGTTGCTTGTAGCGGAAAATTGCTGAATCAGGTTTTCTAATTCATGAATAGGAAAGTGTAGTTTTTGCGCGATATATTTAAGCGCGTCATGTTCTTTATCATCGAGCACACCATCAGCATAAGTAGCTTGAATTTGAATCTCTAAAAACATGCGCACTAAGTGTGTACGCCTGTGAGTTTCAGTGCGGAATTGTTCAAGCACTTCGTCTAGGTTGAAATCTTTACCCTTGCCTTGATTAAACAACTCTTTTGCAACTTTTTGCATATCGTCTGCTAATTGCATTTGTTGCATAACTTGCTGTGCTAAGAGGATTTCAGATTTTGATACTTCGCCATCGACCTTGGCAATATAGCCCATAACTGAAAATAAACTACTAAAAAA
>JBBWVR010000183.1:0-3056 GCA_050256315.1 Gammaproteobacteria bacterium
AATGATGGATTGGACCGATAGGCATTGTCGTTATTTTTATCGGCTTCTGAGCTTAAAGGTTCAACTCTACACTGAAATGATTACCGCCAAAGCCATCCTTAATGGCGATAAACATCGTTTACTTGACTATAACGCATCTGAGAATCCACTTGTGTTGCAACTGGGTGGTAGCGATGCTGGCGAGATGTCGGAGTGCGCTGATATTGCCGAGAAGTGGGGTTACGATGCCGTTAACATCAATGTGGGCTGTCCTTCTGAGCGTGTACTTTCTGGTAGTTTTGGCGCTTGCCTGATGAAGGAGCCAGATTTGGTTGGCGCTTGTGTTGAGAGGATGATGGAAGCGTGCAAAATTCCAGTGACGGTTAAGTGCCGAATTGGTGTTGATGAAATGGAAAGTTATACGCAGTTGAATGAGTTTATCAAGAGGATTGCAGATAGTGGCTGCGATCATTTTATTGTTCATGCTAGAAAGGCGTGGTTACAAGGCCTAAGTCCGAAAGAAAATCGTACTATTCCGCCGCTTAATTACCCGTGGGTTTATCAACTAAAACAAGATTTTCCGGCATTGACTATTTGCATCAATGGAGGTGTTCAGAATGCGATGGAAGTGGACCAGCATTTGTCTCAAGTTGATGGTGTGATGTTGGGCAGGGTAGCCTATCAGCAGCCTTATTTATTGGCAGAAATTGACCATCAATTTTATGACGAGAACAAGTCAATAAAAAATCGTGAAAATATCTTAATTAAGTATATGACTTACATTCAAAATGAATGCGAAAAAGGCGTGCCAATTAGGTCAATGACCAGGCATATTTTGGGCTTGTATCACGGCGAAAAAAATGCTAAATTATTCCGTCGATTGCTTAGTGGCAAGACGGTTGAGTTGGGTCATCTTGATGAATGGTTAAATATTGTAAAAAATTAGTACAATAGGCTTCTTTGAGATACAAGGACTAAGGTAAAATCCGTTGAAAGCTCACTCATTCATCTCGAAATTAAACCATGGCCGGCGGAAACGATTTTATTGCAAGTATTGATATTGGTACCGATAAAATCGCTGTCTTAGTGGCTGAAAAAGAAGACGATGTTTTGCGTCTTATTGGTCACGGTATTGGCCCCTCTGCGGGGGTTAGAAAAGGCCATGTTTCTGCTATAGACTCTCTTTCACGCGCCATCTCAAAAACACTGGAAAAAGCCAATAAAAGTTTTAATGGCGAAATCGCCTTAGTGCGTGCAAATTTGTCTGACACGCATCTTACTTGTTTCGATCGAAGCGGCCGTATTCCAATTAATCAAATCGTGGCAAAAGAGGACGTTGATAAGGTGCTAGAATCGGCGCGAGCCATTACCACGCCAACCAATAAAGAAGTGCTTCATGTGATCAATAAAAAGTTCACTTTAAATGAGACCCAAGTAATCGAAAACCCTGTTGAAATGGAGGCTTCTGTTTTAGAATCAGAAGTGCATATTGTTACTGTTTCAAGCTCGAGCATGCGAAATATTGAAAATAGCCTTAAGCAGAGTAATCTCAGTGTCGATAGTATTGTACTTGACTCGATTGCCAGTTCGCAGGCTCTGCTGACACAAGAAGAGAAAGATGCCGGCGTTTGTTTGCTTGATTTTGGTGCGGGCGTGACTAATTTCTCAGTTTTTCAGCAAGGTGGTATTGTTTATAGTAATGTTATTCCTGTTGGCGGTAATGACATTACTCAAGAAGTGGCATTTGCTTTTGACACCTCTTTTGAAGAGGCGCAGAGATTAAAGGAGCGACATGGTTGCGCTAAAACTTCGACTATTAGAGGTGAACATCTTGTTGAGTTTGTGCAGGCAACTAATAAAGAGCTGCACCAGCTTTCTAATTTAACGTTGTCTGAAGTTGTTGAAGAGGCTTATGTGGATATTTTGTCTTTGGTTAAAAATGATTTAAAGCATCGAAATTTGGAAAGCAGCATTAAGGCCGGATTTGTGTTGTGTGGTGGTGGCGCTGAAGTGGATGGTTGTGAGGATTTGGTTAGGGGTTTCTTTTCGAGGCGAGTAAAAAAGGGCGTAGTGCAACGCTCTGTGGTTTCAGGGTTGGAGTCAATTATTGGCGACTATCGTTATAGCGGGGCTATTGGGCTTTTATTGCACAAAGAGGATGTGCCACAACAAACGCTCGTAAAAGCAAAAGGCGAAGTTGGCATTATGGGTAAAATGAAAAATATATTGGTTGGCGAATTCTAGGTCATGGTTAAGCAAAGAACGATTAAAAAAACAGTTAGAGCGCGCGGAGTTGGCATTCATAGCGGAAAAATGGTTAATTTAACATTGATTCCCGCCGATGTGAATCATGGTGTTGTTTTTAAAAGAATGGATGCAGGTGGCAAGCAAGTGCACGCTCACAGTGCCTTTGTTAATGAGGTGGTTTTGTCAACAGGTCTTGAAAATAAAGGCGTTAAGATTTCGACTGTCGAACATTTAATGTCGGCATTATCTGCCTTGGGTATTGATAACATCTTGGTGGAGCTGGATTCTTTTGAGGTGCCTATTATGGACGGCTCATCAGCGCCATTTATTTTTTTGGTGCAATCCGCAGGCATTGAAGAACAGGAAGAGCCTAAGCGTTTTATTGTTATTAAAGATACGGTTAGAGTTGAAAATGGCCAATCGTGGGCGCAAGTGGAACCGCACGATGGCTTTAAAGTAACCTTGGAAATTGATTTTGACCACAAGAAAGTCAAAGAAAGTGGCCAGAAATTATCAATTGATTTTGCTGAACAATCTTATTTAAAAGAGATATCCAGGGCACGCACTTTTGGCTATTTAAAGGACGTGGAAATGATGCAAAAGCAAAACCTTGCCCTAGGCGCAAGTGTTGACAATGCTATTGCACTGACTGATTACGATATCCTTAATGAGGATGGAATGCGTTATCACAATGAATTTGTTAAGCACAAAATTCTAGATATTGTCGGCGACTTATTCCTTTTGGGTAGTAACCTTATCGGTCATTACGAGGGTTACAAAACAGGCCATATGTTAAATGATCAGTTGCTTTCAGCCATTTTGTCCCAACC
>JBBWVR010000184.1:0-2025 GCA_050256315.1 Gammaproteobacteria bacterium
ACCAATAGACGCATTGACACCAAAGCCTGCTCTAGTGAAGATAAATAGAATTTCGTTTAGCGAAATTGTTAACTGTCCTGACATTAGGATGAGCTTTTTGGTCGAATTGGAAAAGCCCAATTATCATGATTAACATCAGAAAGCTGGTCGGGCATTGGCGCGCCTTGATACATAGAAATTCTTGTCCATAAATCGGACTTTGGATCAAATTTTGAGGCACCAAAAAATGCCAATTTAAAGCGCAGCAAGTCAAGTGGCCTCATCTTCTCACCGAGTAAATTATCCTGTACTTCCGCATAAGGCTTCAGTGCAGTATTCTGGATGCGACGAATAATGTGTCTAAATTGCGGGTATTGCAGCGCAAACACGCCCACAGTGACGTCGTCCGATGCTGTTTTTAGCTGCTCATTCAGATCATCGGCATCTCTGCCAATAGCCAATGGCATCTCTTGATCAACGCCTTTATCAACGCCAGTTGAGCCAAAACGCGGCTCTAGCTTATCTTCTGAATAATACCAAAAATGGTGCTGCGACTCGCTCAGAGAAAAATCAATACTGGTCGCCCATGCGTAATAATCTTTAACAATCGACTTCAGCCTTGCAAGTGACATGCCAGCCTCAAACTGCGGCACGGTAGTGGCAAACATGGTGTCGGCTAAATCATCGACCAATGCACCATGCGGTTCAATAACAAGCGAGACCACCATTTCTTGGCATTCCAGCGAAAAATTATCTTCAGCAAACTGATAAATACCGTTCCAAGGGTATGGTTTGGTTAGGTTTGCCTCGTCGCCACACCAATGTGCCAACTGTTCAATTTCCGCCTCCAGTTTCTCGATACGAGCGCTTTGAATCTCGTCGGCAACGCGCCAATCTTTAAGATGCCAAGCCACTTGATTAAGACTTTCAATAAAAGCCTCAAGAGAGCCTTGAATAGGGGTTTCAAGGCCGCGCACTCTAGCGAGCGCAGTTTCTTTTGCAGTGACCCAATTATGTATTAATACAGGGTGTTTTAGTAAGAATGGCGCCATACCGAGACCAGTAGAATTACCAACACCAATGAACTGACGAATATGAGGCTCCAGGTTAACCGCGCTATCGCCGCCTCTTTGTTTGGCAATGGTTTCGACCAAATCAATCGTAAACCAACGAATGAGATACACCGCTAACAGTTCCATGTGGAACGATACTTTGCACTCTTCGCGTTCAGCAATCTTGGCGCGATCAGCGCAACCAAATTTACCGCTACCGTAGACCGCAGTTGTGCGCATAATGTAACCAACCGAGGTCACTAAATCAACATCGGGCTGCTTGCCTTCAGCTAGCGAGGAAACTATGTGCTCAAATAATCTTAAGCTTTTATTTGCTCTAGCTAAGCTAAGCTCGGTCGGTCGAAAACGTCCACCCTCTTGCTTGGGTGTATTTTTCGCCAAATAATCGATATCGTCCTGAGTCGGCACGCCATCGAATAAATTAAAAGTTGCATCCCAAACCTCAGCAATCACTCGGTCGGTGCGCATATCGGCAGGAATGTCCTGAGTAAAGGCAACTAAGGAGTATGTGCGCTCTGGCGTATGTGCTGCATAAACACTGACACCAAAACCATTTTCGTCGACGTCTTGACGCAACTTCTCAAACTTCCACTGCTCTTTTGACATACGACGAATTAGTGCACGCATGAAGCTCAATCGTGTTTGGAAAGATGAGCCCATTCTATCAAGACGCATCACCTGCTCAGGTCGACGCATCATCAATTCATCAAGTTTGGCGCTAAACGGCATTACTTATGTACTGGTTGGACCAAATGAAGATTCAAAAAATCTTAGCCAATTCTCGCCCATCACGGCCGCCACGTCTTTTTCAGACATGCCTACTGATCTTAAACCGCTCTCAAGATTTGAAAAATCACGGTTGTCTTTAAACCAGTTCGGTTGCGCCGGGAAGCCCGCAGCGCTTGCTGAGCCTTCACCAAAGTCACGATCTCGAGTCCAGGTGCCGTTACGCATCCACTCAACAACACTATCT
>JBBWVR010000185.1:0-2185 GCA_050256315.1 Gammaproteobacteria bacterium
CGACTATCAACTTTTTTGAGGCCAATAAAATACACATAAGTTGTCTTAAGTCGATTTCATCTTCTTGATATTGTAATTCTTTGTTGGTCATTTTCTAGTTGGGCTGGATGTAATGTGATCCTTATTATATAGTTAATAATGAGCCTAGATCGGCAACTGTAAGATAAACTTTAAGGGCTTGACTTTACTCAATTCTAAATGAAAAGCCCCAGCCAAAAGCTACTGCAGTGCTAGTGACGCCGTCAGATTGTGAGTGAAGAAAACGTAGGACAGTTTTGCTTTCTATATTTTTGACTGCTTACGACGAGATTTAAAAAAATCTTGTAAAAGTTTCTTGGATTCGGCCTCTAATATGCCGCCATTAATTTCGATTTGATGGTTAAAACAATCTTCATTGCTTAAATCGACTCTTGAACCGCAGACGCCAGTTTTTGAATCAAAAGCAGCAAAAACAAGACGTGATACGCGAGCGTGCATCATCGCACCTAAGCACATAGCGCAGGGTTCAAGTGTGACATAAAGCGTTGTTCCGGTTAGGCGATAGTTTTGCATCACACGACCCGCTAAACGCAACAATTGAATTTCAGCATGAGCGCTGGCATCGTGAGTGGATATCGGTTGATTATGTCCTTTGGCAACCAGCATATCATCTTTAACAAGCACAGCACCAACAGGAACCTCGCCTAAAGCCCTAGCTTTTTTCGCCTGCTTGATGGCAAGTGCCATCCAAGATGCATCGCTTGTCATGGTTTTTTAGCTATTCCCACTCAATGGTAGCCGGGGGCTTGCCCGAGATGTCATAAACCACACGTGAGACACGTGAGATTTCATTCATAATGCGATTAGAGACGTGGTCTAAGAAGTTGTATGGCAGTCGCGCCCAGCGAGCAGTCATAAAGTCAATGGTTTCAACGGCTCGAAGTGCAATGACGTAATCGTATCTTCTTTCATCACCGGTAACGCCAACCGATTTTACTGGCAAGAAAACCGCAAAGGCTTGATTAACTTTATCGTATAAATCGTGCGCATGAAGTTCTTCCATAAAAATATGGTCGGCTCGACGAAGAATTTCGGCATATTCCTCTTTCACTTGCCCAAGAATTCTAACCCCTAGACCGGGCCCTGGGAATGGATGACGGTAAAGCATATGCTTAGGAATGCCTAGTTTGACACCAATTGTACGCACTTCGTCTTTGAAGAGCTCTTTCAGTGGCTCAACCAGCTCAAACGCCATATCATCTGGCAGGCCGCCAACATTGTGGTGAGATTTAATCACCTTGGCTTTGCCTGAGGCCGCACCAGCAGACTCAATAACATCAGGGTAGATTGTGCCCTGGGCTAAAAATTTAATGTCTTGCAATATTTGTGCTTCTTGGTCAAATATTTCAATAAAAGCACGGCCAATAATTTTGCGTTTTTTCTCAGGATCGGCTTCATCTGCTAGGGCGTCATAAAAGTGTTTTTGCGCGTCAGCACGAATAACTTTTACTCCCATGTTTTCAGCAAAGGTTTGCATTACCTCGTCGCCTTCGTTAAGGCGCAGTAGGCCGTTATCAACAAAAACGCAGGTTAGTTGATCGCCAATGGCCTGCTGTAAAAGAATTGCAACCACTGAAGAGTCAACACCGCCCGACAAGCCGAGCAAAACTTTTTGGTTGCCAATTTGCTCTTTAAGGTTTGCAACTAGCTCACTGATAATGTTGTCAGTTGTCCAGTTTTTCTCGCAATTGCAAATGCCGGTGACAAAGCGCTCAAGAATGTGTAGGCCTTGTTTTGTGTGTGTTACTTCTGGGTGGAACTGTAGGCCGTAATAATGTTTGTCAGCGTTGGCAAAACCAGCAATATCACAATTATCGGTTGAGGCAATCAGTTTAAATTCAGGCGGCAGTTTGGTTACTTCAATGCCATGACTCATCCACACGTCTAATAAGCCATGACCTTCGTCGCTAATTTCGTCGCTAATTTCGCTTAACAGTGGTGAATGACCTCTTGCCCTAATTTGGGCAAAACCAAATTCCGCTTTATCTGCGGAGCGCGCATCACCACCGAGTTGTACTGCCATGGTTTGCATGCCGTAGCAGATACCAAGTACGGGAACGCCGAGCTCGAAAACGATTTCAGGTGCTCTTGCTGAGTCTGATTGACTCACTGTATCCGGTCCACCTGAAAGAATAATGCCATTCGG
>JBBWVR010000186.1:0-4105 GCA_050256315.1 Gammaproteobacteria bacterium
TGAACCCATCATTTTTGCCAAGGCAACCAGTGCTATTTGCGGCCCTAATGACGATGTTGTTATTCCAAGAGGCTCAACAAAAACAGATTGGGAAGTGGAGCTAGCGGTTGTCATTGGTAAAACCGCCAAATACGTTAGCGAGGAAGATGCGCTCGATTGTGTTGCAGGGTATTGTGTGTTGAATGATGTTTCTGAGCGCGCTTTCCAATTGGAGCGAAAAGGTCAATGGAGCAAGGGAAAGAGTTGTGATACGTTTGGCCCGATGGGGCCATGGCTAGTAACCAAGGATGAAGTAGGTGATCCACAGCAACTAGGTCTATGGTTGGAAGTTGATGGTCATCGCTACCAGGATGGCACAACCAATAATATGGCTTATGGCGTGGCATTTTTGGTGAGCTATTTAAGCCAATTTTGCAGCCTGCATCCGGGTGATGTTATTTCTACAGGCACCCCCGCAGGTGTTGGCATGGGCGTTAAGCCCGAGCCTGTATTTTTAAAACCCGGTCAAACTATGCACCTAGGTGTAGACAAGTTGGGCGAGCAAAACCAAACCGTAGTTGCTGACAGTTAACCTTTCGAGGCTAACAGTTGTCATTATTGATGCTCAGTTAGTGTATATTTGGTTTTTCGGTTTTTAAACGCTACTATTAATAATGAAAATTTTTGTTCAGCTTGGTCTGATATTTTTGACTTTTATTGGGTCTGCAAACGCAGGAATAAAAGAAGGTGTTATTGCTTTCCATCAAGGTGACCATGTAGGTGCTTTTAATGAGTGGGCGCCGCTTTACGAACAGGGTGATGTTGAAGCAACATTTCGTATGGCGCTACTTTATTACTATGGACGTGTCGTTGATCAAGACTTCAAAAAAGTCGTTGATTTGGTCTTTGAGGCCGCCAACGCTGGCAGTGCCAATGCGCAATTAGCAGTTGCGATCGCAAATGAATTTAATGTTGTTGAGGCGCCCGATCAAGAGCTTGCGAGAGCTTGGGCTAATCAGCCGGTCGATAAGCTTGACTTGGATGTGATGGTTGAAGTTGGCTGGGTATATCAATACTACGGCAAACCCAACAAAGGCGGTGATTATTTGATCGCAGCGGCTGAGCGAGGTGGTGTGATTGTGACTAGAGAAATTGGCTGGCGATATTACAATGCTGACTCTCTGGTTAATGCCATTAAATGGTTAAACAAAGCCATTGAAATGGGAGATGCTGAATCTCTTTATTGGATGGGTAAGGTTTTTGAAAAAGACGGTAGCATGTACCAAGCGATTGATTGGTGGAAAAAAGGCGTTGAGCTGGGCGAGAGTAATTCACAGGCGGCTCTAGGAGTAGCTTATTTCACCGGAAAAGGCGCCTCTCTGAACAAAAAGAAGGGTTTGGATCTTCTGCAAAAGGCTGCCAGGCAAGGCAATCAAAAAGCGGCCCAACTATTAGCAACACAGTAGCCATTACATAAAAGTAACTATTGCTCAAGATCGAGGCGTAGAATGAAAGTAACATTGGGCATTTAGGAGTAAGAGTGCTATTAGAGATTGTCTTTGCAGCGGGTTGCTTTTGGGGTGTTGAAAAAAACTTTGAGCGCTTTGATGGTGTTGTTGATGTTGTCTCAGGATACTCAGGCGGTAGTTACGAGGATCCGACTTATGAGTTGGTACTGAAAAATCGCACCTTACAAAACGAAGGCTTTTTAGCCGCGCTTAAAAACATTGGCAAATCAGACGCCGAGATTGCGGCCGATGAGGCATTGGTTAATCACACCGAGTCCGTCAGGGTTACTTATGACCCTAGCATTGTCTCTACAGAAGCGCTTATTAAAAATTTTTGGCAGATTCATAATCCTACCCAAGTTGATGGCCAAGGCAATGACATCGGCAATAATTATCGTTCCGCCTTATATTGGACGACTGAGACACAAAGGGACATCGCCTTTCGCACGAAAGATGAATTTCAAACTCTTTTAAACGCCGAAGGTTATGGGGCTATTGTTACTGAAATGAAGCCGCTTGACAAGTTTTGGCCTGCGGAAGACTACCATCAAGATTTCTTATTAAAAAACCCTTATGGCTATTGCCCTGAGTATTCTACCGGCGTCGCTTTTGAGAAGATAAAAATAGAAGAAAATGATTTTGCAATACTCAAGCCTTTAGGTGGACAAGAGATCATTATTGTAGAAGCCGAGGTTAAAGGAAGTTGTTTATATTGCCTGCAGTTTGAAAGAGATGTGACTAACCACTATAAGGGCACTATTCCTTTAAGAGCAGCGCCAGCATCGAGTCTGCAAGGCTTTGAGTTAACAACCGAAACTTGGGCAACACCCACTATTTTCTTCATTGCAGATGGTGTTGAAGTGTGGGCGAGTCAGGGCTATATGTCAGCCGATTCGTTTTACAAAGCCCTAGGAGAATTTAAACTGGGCAAAGGTTCGGAGGCGTTTAATGTTGCCTTTAACGAAGGTACCGATCGGCCTTATTGTCAGCAATATGAAATCTTTAAAAACACCCCTGATGGTGTTTTTATTGACAAACTCTCAGGACGCACGCTGTTTGACACCAAGGATAGGTTTAATTCAACATCTGGCTGGTTGTCGTTTACCAAGCCTGTGGACAATGAAGTGTACGAAAAACCAGATTACAGTTTTGGTATGGTGCGTACCGAAATTCGCTCTGTGAGTTCTGATATCCACTTAGGTCATGTCTTTGATGATGGCCCAGATGGCATGCCAAGATACTGCGTTAATGCTACGGTTTTGGAGTTTGTGCCCAGAGTTAAAACATAGTCGTATGGGTTTCAAATTGACCGTATTAATTGGTGTTCTTAGCTTAAAAACACATTGTTGCGTTATTTGCAATACTTAGTTTCATAAAATGAACTTTGTAATGACATACTTATAACTATAATTGCTCCGTAAGTTAATGGCTCCGTAAGTTAATAGCTTTTAACGGGTTTTCTCCGCGGAGTATTTATTTCTTAAAGCAATCAGTGTCCAGTGCTTATTAACAGGGAAATTGCGTGAATGCAGAATTAAAAATGCTGATAATCTTAGTCTTACTCTCTTCTATTGTTTACGCTTACACCTAGTTCGTTTGGCTCAAGACAGCAAACTGTAGGCTAGCAAGCTTACTTTAAAACGCCCAGTTCTTCTTTCAAAAAATCAATAATCGCCCCCATCTTGGTTGGCGTGAATTTCCGAGATAAGCGTATGATATGGATAGGTACTGTCGCTAGCTTTTCATTGCGCAGTATCCTTTTTAGTTTGCCATCTTTTAAGGCATCTTCAACAATAAAAGTTGGTATTGTAATAATTCCCAATCCACTAATTGCAACTTCACGTAGCGCATCACCATTGTTGCTGGAGAGTTGGCCTTGCAGTTGTGTGGCGGACTTTAATCCCCATTTGTCGCTAGATAAGCCCAAGCTGTATTTTAGGCAATTATGTTTTTTTAAGTCGGATGGCCTTGCGGGTTCGCCGTAGCGCTCTAAATAGTCAGGTGAGGCGCAAATAATTTTTTCAATGTTGCCAAGATGCGTGCCAATGAGTGATGAGTCTTTCAAATCACCAATGCGTATTGCCACATCAATGTTGTCGGTATAAAGGTTGGTTTGCTGATCTTCCAGTTGTAAGTGAATATCAATTTCTGGATAATGCTTAAGAAATTTTGACAATATGGGCGCTACCCGTAGAATGCCAAAGCTCATTGGTACCGCAATGCGTAAGGAGCCTTTAATGGTTAATTTTTCATCTCTCAGCTTCGCTTCTGAGTCATTCAGTGCGTTAACGATGTCTTGCACGTCATCGTGATAGCGCTTACCAGCGCCTGTCAAGCTGAGTTGCCTTGTGGTGCGATTGATTAAATGTACAGCGAGTGCGTTTTCAAGTGATAAAATACGCCGACTCACAGCTGCGGTACTGACGCCCAGCTGTTTTGCTGCTTGGTTGAAACTGCCTACCTCTACAACAGCAATAAAAGTCTTTAGATCTAAGAGGGAGTATTGTCGCATGGATAGTAATATATTGTTTAATAATCTCTATTTGTGTCGAAATTATAAACAATTATATACACTACTTGATTATTAAAGTTGATGGCTTTAGAAGTCGTTAGTAGGG
>JBBWVR010000187.1:0-3679 GCA_050256315.1 Gammaproteobacteria bacterium
ATCAAGGTAAAGACAAGCATCAAAGCGCCTGATTTTAGTATGATGGAATTCTTCATTTTCCAAACACCTTCGGTTGTGTGTAGTAATCAATCAACGGCACGGTAATATTCATTAACAGTACGGCAAAAGCGACGGCATCTGGATAGCCACCAAATACACGAATAACGACAATGATCACACCGATTGCAAAGCCGTAAATCAGCTTACCCATCGGCGTTGTACTGGCAGAAACTGGATCAGTAGCAATGAAGAATGCTGCCAACATAGTAGCGCCATTAATTAAATGAAAAATGGGCGAAGAGAAGTTGGTCGGATCAATCAAATACAAAATACCCGACATCAATACCAAGCCGAGGACCAAGGACAGTGGAATATGCCAAAAAACAATTCGACGTAGCAACAAATAAATCCCGCCCAGTAAGAATCCGAAATTAATCCACATTTGGCTAATACTTTCAAATGTCAATGCGCCAATACTTTCCCCAAGCATCAATTGGGTTTTGGCGTAATCTAGATTTGTCGCACCAGTTAAAACATCAACGCCAGAAAACTCAAAAATCCCCAATACGCCCTGAAACTCGGACGGCCACTGTGTCATTTGCAGTGGGTATGAAATCAATAAGAAGGCATAACCAAGCATGGCCGGGTTAAATGGATTGTTGCCGAGACCGCCAAACAATTGCTTGCCAAAAACAATGGCAAACAAAACACCCAAAACAATAATCCACCAAGGAGCAATGCTTGGAATGGCTATCGCCAATAGAACTGCTGTAAGAACAGCAGAGCCATCACGCAGGGATGGTGCAACCTGCATACCGCGCATTCGCAACACAAAGGCTTCTGCACTGAGTGCTGTTACTATTGCCAGTGCAATCTGCACCAATACTGAAAATCCAAAAAAAACCACTTGCGCAGCAACGCCCAGGACAAGTGCGTAGATCACTTGGCGCATCACTTGATTGGTGCTCATCACCTTATCTCGCATCTTCTGACTCCTTTGCAGTTTTGGCCGCACTCACCCGCGCTTGCGCCGCTGCAATAGCTTCTTTTTGCACTTTGTCTTTTGCCATTTTTTTCTTTAACGCTTTTTTCTTAGCTTCCATCATTTCCGCACGCTCCTGTTTATTCCTCTCTAGGCGAAATTCGCGGAATTCAAAACGCTCTCTAGCGTTATCTGTTTGCTCTTTTTCCTTTGTTTGTTGCTTATTCAGCGCCTTGGCAAACTGATAATAATCAACCAAGGGGATGCTGCTCGGACAGACGTGTGAGCAACAACCGCACTCTATACAATCCAACAAATTATAATCCAAGGCCTTTTCAATATTCGAGCTCTTAGAATACCAATATAATTGTTGTGGTAGTAATTCCACCGGACAAACGGTGTTACACATGCCGCAGCGTATACATTCTTGTGCAGGAGTTTTCTTAATCGGTTTATTGACAAAAATACAATTGGTGTTCTTACTGATGGAGTAATTTGTACCCTCAAGATCGACACCCATCATCATCCCAGCCATACGAATATCGTTTTCTCCTTGCTCAATATCGGCAAAACCAAGAACATAATCGTAACTTGCGCCCAATCTTACTTGGAGATTTTTTGGTTCTTTGATGGCACTTCCAGTAACTGTAACAACACGAGAGATAAGCGGTCTATTTTCAACCACAGCATCAAAAATAGCCACTAAAGTGCCCACATTTTGGCACAGCACGCCAACATCAGAAGCGTAACCACCTGAAGGAATTTCGATGCCTAGTAGTGATTTCACTAATATCTTTTCAGCACCAGATGTGTATTTAGTTGGTATCACCTTAATAGTAATACGTTCGTTCTTGCAGAACTTTCTCAATAATTCGATGGATTCTTTTTTATCGTCCTCAATAGCGATGATGGCTTTTTCAGCGCCGCAAATATACAGCAATACCTCGACGCCGCGAATAACTTTGGTCGGATAAGCCTGCATTAAGGCATCATCACACATAATGCCCGGCTCACATTCCGTGGCATTAACAATTAAAGTATGACAACCTTCAGCAAATCGCACCTTCGTGTGCGTCGGAAATCCTGCACCGCCCATGCCAACAATACCCGATGCACGAATTTTGTTATAAATGGTGTCCGGTGTACAAAAGTCGTAATTCTCAGTACAGGCTACAGAGTTATCCATCCATTCGTCTTCCCCATCAGATTCAATGGTAACACAAAGCGCCTCGAAGCCTGATTGGTGGGCCATTACTTGGTTGTCAATTGCCACAACAGTGCCTGAAATTGAAGCGTGTACTGGTGCACAACGATCGTCATCAATGGTAGCGATTATTTGGCCTGTCAATACATGATCACCTACACTTACGCATGGCTTGGCTTGCTCACCAATCCTTTGCTGCATGGGTAGCACCACCCTATCTGGCAATGGAATACGAATAAGGTCAATTTCCTTTGCAGGAAATGGGTTTTCGAGTACGAGACCGCCTTTAAATGCAAACTTAGACACGCACCAACTCCGCAACATCAGGAACAAATGTATTCAGTGTTGGTTGCACTTCCACCATGTCAATACAATCCACTGGGCAAACCGGTAAACACAAATCACAGCCAGTACATTCGGCGGCAATCACCTGTGTCATGACTTTAGAAGAGCCAACAAAAGCATCCACTGGACAAGCCTGAATGCAAAGTGTGCAGCCGATGCAAACTTTTTCGTCAACCACAGCAATTCGTTTTGGCTTGGTTTCTCCGTGCTCTGCATCAAGGGGTAAGGTTTCTACATCCAAAAGTTCGGCCAAAGCGTCAACACCATCTTGGCCGCCGGGTGGACATTGGTTAATCTCAGCTTCGCCACTGGCAATTGCCTCGGCATAGGGGCGACAGCCAGGAAAGTCACATTGACCACATTGAGTTTGCGGCAATATCGCATCAATTTGGTCAACCAATGGATTGCCCTCTACCTTGTAGCGAATCGCAGCATAGCCGAGGACTAGGCCCAAGGTAAGTGCCAGCATAGAAAGTATTAAAACCGCATCAAACATCAAACTAAACCAATAAAGCCCATAAAGGCCATTGACATCAACCCTGCTGTAATCAGTGCAATCGGCACACCCTTGAATATTTCAGGAACATTTGCAGACTCGATTCGCTCACGAATACCTGAAAACAACACCAGTACAAAAGAAAAACCGACTGCAGCTCCAAAACCGTAAACGCCAGACTGGAGAAAACTATTGCTCTCACCGACGTTCAGCAAGGCAACGCCTAGCACTGCACAATTAGTTGTAATAAGCGGTAAAAATACGCCGAGTGATTGATGCAACACTGGTGAAGTTTTATTGACAACCAGTTCTGTAAAGCCCACTACCGCTGCAATAGTAACGATAAAGGCAATGGTTCTAAGGTATTCAAGCTCAAATGGAATTAACAAGTAAGTGTTAATCAGATAGCTAGTGATACTGGCTAAGGTGAGTACAAAAGTGGTGGCAAAGCCCATGCCGATTGCGGTGTCCATTTTATTGGAAACACCCATAAAAGGGCACAAACCCAAAAACTTGACTAAGACAAAATTGTTGACCAATATGGTACTAACAAGGATTAATACATACTCATTCATGAGGCGAATTTTAAACTAAATACCTTCTCCATTGCCACCCTACATTAGCCCCGGCCAAAAGAAATTTTGTTCCAAGC
>JBBWVR010000188.1:0-6389 GCA_050256315.1 Gammaproteobacteria bacterium
CACTTTATCGAAAAAGCTCTAGCGCACAACGGCTAGGCAATAATGATGAGGCACTGAAATACGCCAATAATCTCAAAGAAGCATCCCCAGAAGGGCTGTTTGTCAGTGATTTTATCAAACTTCTTGTATATAATACTGAGAGCGAAAAAGACAAATTTCTAAAACTATACAATGAATTGCTAGCGAAACCCGAGGGCCTTTTAGCAATCAATAAAAACACTTATCATCTCTTATTATCTTTTACTATTGGTGTTGACGAATTGTCAAAACACGCACCAATGCTTTATCAAAAATACAACGAATATCACGGTTATTCCTGTGTTGTTGAAAACAACATTGCTATTCATTATTACAATGATAGCAAGTACACAAAATCCGCAGAGCATATGCAAATAATCATCGATAAAGGTGATTTAAATTGCATACACCAAGCCCTGCTTAAACCACTCCAAGATAGAGACTTAATTGCCAAAATACTATGACAAGAGGTTATAAAGCCTTCTACAGAGCAGAGGAATTTCATCTAACCTGTATATGCATACTTCTTTTTATGATTGCCATTGCCGCACCATGGCTAGATATGTCTGTGGCAAATCATTCATTTGTTAAATCTTATTTTTCAGTTTTAGGATTTGGATTTCTATTTTTACTGATTTTTTGGTGTCAAATTAACAATAAAAATTCTGTATGGAAAAAAAACCACTTAATACTATCCCTTTTAACTTTATTCACTCTTGGAACTCTAAGTATACTTTGGACAATTAATATCGATTTTACTATCACAAAATGGTTGCTATGGCTAGGCGCCCTATTTAGTTTCTATGCTGCATTCAGCCTCGATATTAACAAAAACAACCTTGTTAGACTGGCATGGGGTTTGATAATATCAGCCAGCTCAATTGCCGTCATTGGCATACTGCAGCATTTATTTGATCCCTTTACTCTTACACAAGTCGCCAAACCCGCATCTACCTTTGGTAATAAGAATATGGCCACTCAGCCAATAACTTTGATACTGCCGCTGTGTTTTTACTTAATGACAAACTCAAAAACACAGTATTACAAGGCATGGATATTAGCCACTATGACTTCAATGATGTGTGTGTTTGTATTCTACACCACCACTCGTGCATCTTGGCTGGCTATAGCCGTGGAGTTAGTTCTTTTTATCACTTTTCTGATTATCAACCGAAAAAAGATAGGGGGATGGTTAGATTGGAACAGCAATAAACGCAATGCTAGCATTTTTGGAGTGGTGTTAACTCTAGTCCTTATTAACCTCTCCGCCGACGGCTTCACCAACTTTCTAACAACTGCAACAAGTACAGTCACCGAGATAACTGAAAGTGCTGGAAATGTAAACTCTGCACGCTATCACATATGGTCGGCAACACTTAATATGATCAAAGACTCGCCTTTCATTGGATCTGGACTTGGAAGCTTTTCGCACAATTTAGCAAATGAAGGCTACGTAACTGCTCTAACAAAAGGATATCAACGATCTCATAATGACGTTCTTGAGCTTGGCGTTGAGCTGGGCGCAGTGGGCTTGTTGATTTTTCTTGCATTGGTTGTCTCAATTATTGCAAGCATTAGAGAAATAGTCAAAAAAAGTGATGTAAAGATCGGCTTCTTTTATTACACTCTATTTGTTGCACTCACCGGTTCATTTGTAAACATGCAATTTAGCTTTCCTTACCAAATGCCGATGCCGTTGATATTACTTGGGCTCTACCTTGGACTTATTGCCAAGCAGTACGACATCATCACAAGTCCTGACAAGGGTCTGTCAATTCGTATTAGAAGCCAATGGAAAAAACTTGGGTTTTGTTTTTGGCTAATCGCCTTTTCTGTAATCACATCTGTATACGTCAGTTGGATCAATGCATACAACCAACTTAATGCCACTAATACTGAAGGAAATTATTCGGATCTTTCATTTCTTGAAACACCTATCTATCATAAAGATTTGCAATCATTACTCAGTCGCACAAGTGGGCTATACTTTAATAAAAATTATTATGAAATCTCAAATCTTATTGATAGCCAAGTATTAATTCGGTGGCCAAATTATATCAATTCACTTTTTAGAACCGGCTACGGCGCACAACAGATGGGGGAAGGTGATAAGGCTCTAAAATACTCTACTAAGCTTAAAGAGCTGGAGCCTGAGGGCTTGTTTGGTGCTGAAATCATTGAGATGTTGCTGTATTCAGCGACCCAACAAAATGATAAATTAAGGCAAACATTTAATTGGGTATTAGCACAACCCGAACAACTTTTAGCCATTGATCAGAACACTTACCACTTCTTACTGTTTCTTTCTTTAGGCTCAGAAGAGCTGAGTAAACACGCCCCCTTAGTTTATGAAAAATACCAAGAACACCATGGCTATTCCTGTGAAGTAGAGAATAACATTGCCATCCATTATTTTAATACCGAGCAATTTACGAAATCAGCAGAACACGTTCATCTTGCTATAGATGACAAGTCAAATTGTTTAAACCCTCAACTCGTTAAATTATTAACCGAGAGAAATCTAATTTAGACCCTTCTAGAGAACTCAAACTTGGCGTAGAGGATTTATGAATATGAGCAGCAGTAATCAACGACTGATTTGACTTGCAGTTTAAATGAGCTGTTCGCAGGCACTTCAAATGACTGACCGCCAGTGATTGTAATCCACTTATCAGCACCCGGCAACAAAACAGCCATTTCGCCAGCTTGAATTTCCATCAATTCGTGCTGATCTGTGCCAAATTCAAAATCACCTGGCATCATAATGCCGAGTGTCTTACTCGTGCCGTCTGAGAACTTAACAATACGGCTTGTAACTTTTCCGTCAAAATAAATATTGGCCGCTTTAACGACTTCTACGTTTGTAAATGATGACACAAATCTCCTTATGTTTGATTAATAATATATTGTGTTAAGAGCGGCACAGGCCTTCCTGTAGCGCCTTTTTTCGAACCGCTAATCCATGCGGTGCCAGCAATATCTAAATGCGCCCAACGATAGTCCTTGGTGAAGCGTGACAAGAAACAAGCGGCTGTCACAGTGCCCGCTTCTTTGCCACCAATATTTGCCATGTCAGCAAAATTTGACTGAAGTAATTCGTCATATTCTTCATCCAAAGGCAATTGCCAAACCGTATCCAATGCAGAATTTCCTGCTACGTTCAAATTATCAACAAGGCCTTGGTCATTCGCCATCACCCCCGAGTGATGTTTGCCGAGGGCAACAATTACGGCGCCAGTAAGTGTGGCGATATCGATAACAACTTCTGGGTTGAATTTCTCACAATAGGTTAATGCGTCGCAAAGAATAAGGCGACCCTCAGCATCTGTATTCAAAATTTCAATGGTTTGACCCGACATACTCTTCACCACGTCGCCCGGCTTAGAGGCGTTGTGTGCTGGCATGTTTTCCACCGTCGGTACAACGACGGTCAAGTTCACCGTCAAGTTCATTTCGACGACAGCGCGCATCACACCCAGTACCGATGCGGCACCACACATGTCGTACTTCATTTCATCCATGCCCGCACCCGGTTTTAATGAAATGCCACCGCTATCAAAAGTAACGCCTTTTCCAACCAACACGATTGGGTTGGCGTCACCCGCATTGCGATAACTTAAGCTTATTAGCTTGCCCGGCTCCGAAGAGCCTTGAGATACTGACAGCAAGGAGTGCATGCCCAAAGAATCCATGTCAGCCTCCTCCAACACTTCACACTCAAGATTGTAAGTTTTCGCCAATGACTCGGCCACCTGCGCCAAATAACTTGGCGTACAAATATTAGGTGGCATATCGCCCAACTCGCGAGTCAACGCCATGCCGTTGGCAATGGCTAAGCCCTGGTTTAGCGCAGTACTATCTTTTGAGGCTGAATGCACGCTCACTAATTCCAGTGTATTGTTCTTTTCTTTTTCAATGGCGTGCTTATCAACTTGATAGTTCGCGTTTTGCAAAATCCTAGCAATTGTTTGTTGAGTCCACGACTGGTCTTGTCCATCAACATCAATACTAGGCAAAGAAACACTGTTCACTTTAGAGGAGTGCAGTTCTGAAGACAATGCCTTAATCGCTTTGGCAAAATTTTTGCCGGTCAATGGTGATTTACCCAAGCCAACAACAACCACTCTATTTGCTTGAAAGTCTTGCACTCGATTCAATGCAATTGTTTTGCCATTCTTGGCTTCGAATTGATTTAACTCAAGCAGTTGCGCCAAATCGCCATTTTCATGCGACTCGTCTTCAAATGCAAAAACTACGGCACAATCACCCTTAAACAGTTTGGTGTCTTGTTGTGTTAAGGAGAATTCCATCATTTTTCCTGACAAATTTTAAAGACGTTATTTTATCAAAAAAAACGGTAAAATTTAGTGCTTTAATCACGCGTCCTTGCCATGTATAAAGCGCTTTTATTAATTTTTGCACTCCTGTCAAACGCCGCTTATGCCAATATCGAAGCGGTGATGGAGCGACTGCTACCCTATTTTCCTAATCTGACTACCGAGCACGTCAAGCCTTCACAACTCAATGGCTTTTATGAAGTCTTAGTGCAAACCCCCCAATACGAAATACTCTACATCTCTGATGACGGACGCTTTATTATTCAGGGAGAGGTGACCGACCTAGTTACCAGGGTCAGTCTTTCTAGTAGCCGACTGACCGTCATTAAAAAGAAAATACTCAATAATATTGATGAAGCGGACAAAATTATTTTTAAGGCGGAAAACGAACAATACGTCATTCATGTTTTTACCGACGTCGATTGCCCTTACTGTACCAAGTTGCACGCCAATATGGCTGAAATGAATGCACTCGGCATTACGGTTAAGTATTTGGCGGCGCCGTTAGCCCAACTGCACCCTCAGGCGCAAAGCAAGATGGAGAAGATTTGGTGTGCAGAGGACAGAAGAAAGGCGATTCACGACTACAAAACCAAGCGCATTGTCCCAAGAAGCAAGCAATGCGACAACCCTGTAGCTGAGCAATTAGCCATTTCTCAGCATTTGGGTGTTAACGGTACGCCGTCTATCTTCTTTGAAAATGGCACCAACTTGCCCGGCTATCAAGACCCTCAGACGCTGCTGCAAACCATCAAGCAAAAACTTGCACAATAAGACAAATTCCAGAGTTATTGCGCTTCAGGCAATCTGTTCGGTAGTCTTAAGCAAGCAATCTCTCTCTGATGTTAAATTTCCATCGGACTCACCAGATTTGCCTTTTGCCAAGTCGCTTATTTTTGGCACTTTGAGGTTTTATCACCATCTAAATGATATTGTCACGCCGCGCATACACAACCCCCTAGAGAAGAAAAATTTAGACTTGCACTGTCTACTATTGTTGGGCGCATACCAGCTATTACACTCAACAACACCAACACACGCAGCAATTAACGAGACGGTAGCAGTCGTCGACAACATTGACAAGAGTTGGGCAAAAGGCTTTATTAACGCCATTCTAAGGGGTATTGATAGAGAGCGTGAAAAAATACTGGCCAGCGAACATTTCTCTCATCCGTCCTGGCTTAATAAAAAACTCAAACAAGACCACCCGGAGCATTATCAAAACATATTAAGAGAGAATAACAAGCAAGCGCCGATGACACTGCGCGTTCACCCATCAATATCACGCGAAGACTATCAAGTGCAATTAAGAAATGTCGGTATTGACAGCAGACCCTGCCTTATTGCCAAACAAGCACTCATCTTAAATGAGGCTATCAATGTATCTCAACTGCCCGGTTTTTCAGAAGGGTCTTGTTATGTACAAGATGCCTCTGCACAACTTGCGGCGCAAATTCTAAAGCCAGAGAGTGGCGAGCTCATATTAGATGCTTGCTGTGCTCCAGGCGGTAAGACAACACATCTAGCGGAGCTATGCGCTGATGCGCATATTGTCGCCATTGATAGTGATCAAAATCGACTAACAAAAGTCGTGGAAAATATTGAGCGCCTCCAATTAAAGAATATCGCCCTCAAGCAGGGTGATGCTCATGACAAGGCTTGGTGGGATGGGCAACTGTTTGACAAAATTCTACTGGACGCACCTTGTTCGGCGACCGGCGTTATTCGCAGACACCCCGATATTAAGTTACTTAGGAAGCCTAGAGATATTACTCAACTTGGCGAAATTCAAGCATCGATTCTAGACAACCTTTGGGGTTGTTTAAAATCGGGCGGAGTACTTTTATATGCAACTTGCTCGGTACTCAAAAGTGAGAACGAGAGGCAAATCGTCCGATTTTTAGAGCGCACGAATGATGCTAAACACGAAGTGATTGACCTTGATTGGGGTATGGGTGAGGTTGGCAAGCAACAATTGCCAAGCCGTGAGTTTGACGGCTTTTATTACGCCAAACTCACTAAAATGAACTAAGA
>JBBWVR010000189.1:0-4354 GCA_050256315.1 Gammaproteobacteria bacterium
ATCCAAAATTATAATCTGGTCGTTACTCAATTTATTTGGCATTAGGCCCTTCAGGTAAAGCCCACCTTGTCCATTTTTAGGGCCCTTGGGTTGCTGAGATTCAAGCACAAAAGTCTCTTCAAAAAATTCAACAACATTATCTGCCGCTTCTTCAAGAACAGTCTTAGGCTCAAGAGTCATCTCAAGCGCCTCTTCATCGATTGAGACCATTTGCTCGCCGCAAGGCATTGCAGCTTCGACAACCACTTCTTCAACTGTGCCAGCACCCGAGAGTGCGCCTGTTATCACGTCGTCCTCAGCAAAAGAGCCGTAACCTGTTTCAGCAGTTTGAAAATAGATCAAAGTGTGCGTCTCATCATCATAAGAAGCAACAATTGCTTGAGTGCCGCTTTCAGCAGAAATTATTTGACCGCCAACGAAACCACTGTCACTAGACAAAATCAGAGACGTGTACACGGTATCGGCATCACTGTCATCAGTACAAGGGTCGAATACCACCACTTCATCTAAAGACTCAACTGGACCTGAATCGCGATCATCGCCGCCCGCAACAACATTAGTCGCCAGCAATAATATACATAAAAATTTAATTAATTGGTTTGTCACACTAACCTCCATTAGTAAAAAGTAATCAAGCTCCTTTATTGCGAATATTTTATACTACTTATATTTTTTACAATAAGGTTCTTGTTGAATTATTATGCTAAATGATGTACAAACTTTTTTTAATCAATTTGGCCACAAAGATGTCACAATGCAATGGCTAAAGGCGAGCCAATCAGCATTACAAGTAAAAAATGGCAACGTAGGGAAATGGTCAGAAGCGCTTGACCTTATAACGTGTGATATTAAAGGTGTTGCTAACGCTGTAAATCCATACATCAGTATTGACAATACTGCCCCCAACCAAGCGCAACTGATTGAGGGTCTTGGCAAGCTTATGCCATGGCGCAAAGGGCCGTTTTTGATTGGCGACCTAGCACTAGAGAGTGAATGGCAAGGCGATATGAAATGGCAACGCTTAGAGCAACATATTCAACCTCTCAAAGGCAGGAAAGTATTGGATGTGGGTTCTGGTAATGGCTATTTCACCTTAAGAATGGCTCTCAAAGGTGCGGCACTCGCATTAGGAATAGAGCCATTTTTACTGTTTAACTATCAATTTAAGGCAATCAAGTCGTTAATGTCATCCTGTTCAACTGCGCATCTATTGCCAATTAGACTCGAGGACATGGCGCCGGCGCCCATTTTTGACTCTGTGTTTTCAATGGGTGTGCTTTACCATCAAAGAGACCACATGCTGCACTTACAGCAACTAAAAAAAATGATGGCGCCAGAAAGCGAGCTTATTTTGGAAACGCTCATCGTTGATGGGTCCAGAGGTCACACTCTTATTCCGCAAGATCGTTACGCCAGAATGCGCAACGTCCACTGTCTACCCAGCGTGGAAACGCTTGAGTCCTGGCTGGAAGAGGCAGAATTCAGTCAAATTAAGGTAATTAATGTTTGCAAAACCACTATTGAAGAGCAGCGTCGTACTGAGTGGATTGGTGAAAATAGCGCCTCTCTCGAAAATTTTCTCGATCCATTGGATGATAATTTGACGATTGAGGGGCTTCCAGCACCAAAAAGAGTGATTGTCATCGCTCAGCAATAGATCGCATTCAAGTATAATTTACCCTTGATTTTAAGGCATGCAATGATCTCTCGTCTTTACCTAAGTTTAGCCCTGTTATTACTCACTTACACCGCCAGCGCCCAGAGTGCGCCCAGCGTTGTGGTAAGCATTAAACCCATTCACTCAATTGTCTCAAGCCTTATGCAGGGTGTGGGTGAACCTCAATTACTGCTTGAAACTAATGACTCTGCCCATAGTTTTCATATTCGACCATCCCAGGTGAAGGCCATTGAAAATGCAGACCTCATTGTCTCGATTAATCCTAAATTTGAGTCTGGCTTAGCAAACATTCTCAGTAATTACAGCAATACATCTCAACTTATTATCAGCGAACTAAGTCTTGCCACCTTTTATACATTTAGAGGAGATGACGAGGGCAGCGAGCATGATTACCACTTGTGGTTAGATGTCAATAATGCTAGGGCCATTGCCAAACATTTGGCCAATCGTTTGATTAAAATCGATGCAGACAATACCTCTGTTTATTCCAACAATTTGGAGATTCTTGATGCTAAATTACTGCAGTTGCACAAAGACAATAATAAGCAATTAACAAGACTGGGTTCGATCAATTTTGCTAATTATTCGGACACGATTCAATATTTTGAAAAAAGCTACAGTCTGAGTCGGCCCGTTATTATCACGCCCTATCATGGTGCAAGACTTAGTATTCAAGGCGTGTTGAATGGCAAAAAGAAAATGAAACAACAGCAAGTAAAATGCTTACTTCACACAAATGAAATTAACCCTGAAAAAACAAGGGTTATCACTGAAGGCATGACAATGTTGCGCAATGAAATCAGTATTCTAGGCAACGAACTTGAAAGTGGTCCAGACCAATATTTCAATTTAATGAAAAATCTCACCTCACAAATAGCACAATGTCTGCGATAAGACCCAGCTTTAATAAAGCGGCCGCACACTACAATGCCCACGCATTTTTACAAGATGAGATAGCACTTCGCCTATCAGAGAAACTTAATGTCATTTCAGTTAACCCTGCAGTGATGATAGATTTGGGTGCGGGCACGGGCCTATTGAGTAGTAAGCTCTCGCAAAAACTGCCTCACGCGCAACTGATTTGTGTTGATTTCGCCCAACAATCATTACAATCAAATCCAGCCCAATACAAGGTTTGTGCGGATGCCCACCAGTTGCCATTTGCGGATAAAAGCACTGATTTCATTGCATCTAACTTAATGATTCAGTGGTGTCCGGATTTAAAAATTCTTTTTGCTGAATGCCATCGGGTACTTAAACCTGGCGGTCTAATGCTTTTCTCAACTTTTGGGCCAGATACATTGAAAGAATTAAAGCGCAGTTGGTCTGTCGTTGACTCCGAACCCCATGTCAACACGTTTACGGACATGCACGATATTGGCGACCAGATGCTGCAATCTGGCTTTAACAGCCCTATCATGGAAATGGAGACACTCACTCTAACCTATGACAAGGTCATCGATCTGATGCGTGACTTAAAAGGTATCGGAGCACAAACCGTACGTAACCGCTCAAAATCATTAACGGGAAAAACGAAATTTAGTAAGATGATTGAGATGTATGAAGCCTATCGAAAAGAGGGTAAATTACCCGCAACTTACGAAGTGATTTACGGCCACGCCTGGAAGAGTGAGAATAAACTCAACCAAATCGCACTAGAAAATTAAGATACCGACTGGTTTTTTTCTAACTTAACTGCAGTACCATAAGCAAACAGCTCTGCCGAACCTTGTAGTACTGCTGACGTAGTAAACCTTACGCAGACAATACCGTCGGCCCCGAGTGCTTTCGCATCTGCTATCATTCGGTCCAAAGCTTGTTCTCTAGACTCTGCAATCATTTTTGTATACTCGGTGATCTCACCACCCACTATCGTTCGCAGGCCAGCGAGAATATCCTTGCCAATATGTCTGGCACGAATCGTATTGCCTTTTGCTAAGCCAAGTGTTTCAATAATTTTATGGTCTGAAAACACGTCTTGAGTGGTAATTAACATTGCGATCTCCGGCTATTTTTTAACTGTTTTTGAATAATGTTTATCTTCTTTATTTCTTAATTGCTCAGTAATAACCTTGATAATCAACAGAGCAATACCTGCAGCACCACTAATGATCATTAGTGTAAATGGTAAAAACTCCGCAGCGGCCAACAACCAACCAATCGCTGCAACACCTAATAGCGCATAAGCCAATCTTTCCATCATCTTCTCAAGAATTGATTCTGATAAGCTAATTCTATCAGAGTATCTATTGGTTTAGGCATAGTTGGTCGCCAACCTCAACGCAAGTCATTGGATTTAAAGTGTTTGTTACAATTGCATTTTGCCCAAAAATCGCATCCTTTCCATCTCCAGTCAAATTCAGCTTGAGCAATGTTGCAAGTGGTTCTTTAGCGCTGTCTACAACGCCAGTGTCTTGTTGAATCGTTGTAATTTTGCAGCGAGTGCAGGGTTTTCTCATGGCAAACCGATAACGACCACCCATTTCTTCAAGATAATACAAGGTCTTTTTTTCTATCTGCTCAAGCCTACCAACAACAATATTTGGTCGAAAGCGATCCATCGTCACTGCTGATGCGCCATTTAATGCAAGGCTTGTATTCAGATAATCAAGACTTACACTTGAGGTGATTAAATACGGAAACTGATCAGAAAAGGCACTTTGGGCTTTTTCAGAA
>JBBWVR010000190.1:0-2048 GCA_050256315.1 Gammaproteobacteria bacterium
GGGTAATTGCCATAATTATCCAGCTTTTTGTTTTAGATCGTTAATCGCCGCTTTAATTGCATCTTCAGCCAATACTGAGCAATGAATTTTCACCGGAGGAAGCTCTAACTCTTCAACAATTTCAGTATTTTTGATTTGTGCTGCTTCGTCCAATGTCTTGCCTTTTACCCACTCGGTTAATAACGAAGAGGATGCAATGGCAGAGCCACAACCGTAAGTCTTGAACTTGGCATCTTCAATAACACCATTAGCATCAACTTGAATCTGCAAGCGCATTACATCACCACAAGCCGGCGCACCAACCATGCCGGTGCCTACATTTTTAGCATCCTTATCCAAAACGCCTACATTTCTAGGGTTTTCATAATGATCCAATACTTTTTTTCCATACGCCATAAATTACTCCTGTTTAACGCTTAAATTACATTCTACACTGTCAAGGTGTACATTAATATCACAAATATAGGTGTCTTTAGTGGGCAGCCCACTCAACAGTACTTAAATCAATACCATCTTTAAACATATCCCATAAAGGCGACAAATCTCTCAATTTTTGCACTTTTTCTCTTACAAGGCCGATAGCTTTATCAACATTCTCTTCGGTCGTATAACGACCAATGGTGAAGCGAATAGAGCTGTGTGCCAACTCATCACTCAAACCTAGCGCACGAAGCACGTAAGACGGCTCCAAACTGGCTGAAGTACAAGCAGAACCTGAAGAAACCGCAATATCAGAAATAGCCATCATTAAAGACTCACCTTCAACATAGTTAAAACTGATATTCAAGTTGCCGGGGATACGATTTTCCATATCACCATTAATCACCACTTCTTCCATATCTGTGAATCCTGCCAATAGGCGATCACGCAATTTTTCAATTTTTTGGTTTTCTTCTTTCATTTCAGCTTCGGCAATGGCAAAAGCCTCACCCATACCAACTATTTGGTGCGTTGCTAGCGTGCCAGAACGCATACCGCGCTCATGACCACCACCGTGCATTTGTGCTTCAATACGCACACGTGGCTTACGCCTAACGTACAAAGCACCCATGCCCTTAGGGCCATAGATTTTGTGTGCAGAGAAACTCATTAAATCCACAGGAAGCGATTCCAAATCAATATTAACTTTACCCGCAGACTGCGCTGCATCTACATGGAAAAACGTTTTATTTGCTCGGCAAATATCACCAATCGTCTGCAGGTCTTGAATCACGCCAATTTCATTATTAACATGCATGATAGAGACCAAAATTGTGTCTTCACGCAATGCCGCCTTAAAGACCTCAATATCCAACAAGCCGTTGGCCATTGGGTCAAGATAAGTCACCTCAAAGCCTTCACGCTCAAGCTGGCGGCAAGTATCAAGCACCGCTTTATGTTCTGTTTTAAGGGTAATAATGTGCTTGCCACGTTTGTGATAAAAATGCGCAATGCCTTTAATCGCAAGATTATCAGACTCGGTTGCACCCGAAGTCCAAACAATTTCTCTTGGATCGGCACCCACTAAACTAGCCACCTGATCTCTTGCGGTGTCAATTGCCTTTTCAGCTTGCCAACCGTAGTAATGAGAGCGAGAAGCGGCATTGCCAAAATTACCCTCCATTGTTAGGCATTCGACCATCTTTTTAGCAACTCGCTCATCTACTGGCGTGGTTGCTGAATAATCCATATAAGTTGGGGTTGACATTTCTAAATTTCCTTATCTATTAAATTTTTATGGATGTTGTAATCATCCATCACTTGTTGAAGGTTTTTATCGCTTAAAAAACTTCTTATTTGATCGCTCACTTCACACCAAAGATGGTGTGATACACACTCCCGGCCTCGCAAACAATTTTTCAGCCCATGACAACGTCGAAGATCAATATTTTCGTCGACTGCCTCAATAATTTGGGTTAACGTCACATCTTTTGCAGGCGGGCTTAAAAGGTAACCACCGCCAGGACCGCGAACACTTTTTACCAATGACGCTTTGCGCAATTTGGCAAATAGTTGCTCTAGGTATGAAAGCGAAATATTTTGCCTCTGCGAGATAATATCAAGCGTCA
>JBBWVR010000191.1:0-4838 GCA_050256315.1 Gammaproteobacteria bacterium
TGTTGCTGGTGATTATCATCGCTGGGCTTGATTTGGTTAAGTGTGTGATTTTGTTTGATCTTAGTTCTTTGGCCAGCTTGGGCTGAAATATCGAATAAGTGCCTGCAGAACCACAACACAGATGCGAATCTTTTACCGGTATCTGTGTGTAGCCAAATTGGCCTAATAACGACTCAACCAAACCACCTAGTTGTTGGCCGTGCTGCATTGTACAAGACTCATGGTAAGAAATGTTTTTTTCACTCAAATGCAATTGAGAAAGGTTTTCTTTTGCTAAAAATTCGGCGATATCCTGAGTGTGCGAGGCAATCAATAGCGCTTTCGTGTGATATTCATCCTCTTTATTAAAGAGTTGTGGGTAGTCTTTCACCATCACGCCACAACCACTAGCACTGGAAAGTATGACTTCAATACCACCTTCAAGTTGTGCCTGCCATGCGTCAATATTACTCTTAACCTTGCGCATCGCCGCTTCAGAGGCGGCCAAATGTTGATCAATCGCACCACAACACTGACTCTGAGGACTCTCAACTACAGCAACATCAAGCTTAGCCAAAATGTTCTTAATGCTGTGGTTGATATTCGGCGCCAAGGTGGGCTGTACACAGCCGCCCAATAAAAGAATTTTACGTGTACCATTTTCAGCTTTGAGCTTGTTGCCCACTTTACCAGAATTGCGGAAAAAATAACCAGCGGTTTTGAACAACAAAGGGGTTGTTAAAAACTTGCGAACAAACAAACGATAGCTTTTTTGCCAAAAAGGACGTTTCGTCTCAAGAAAATCTCGACCTATGTCTAACAGTTGAGAATATTCCACGCCCGATGGGCAAGTCGTCTCACACGAGCGACAAGTGAGGCAACGGTCTAAATGTTTTAAAGTATCGAAACTTGCCAAATTATCTTCAAGCGCTGATTGCATTAAATAAATGCGCCCTCTTGGCGAATCAAGCTCATCGCCAAGCAGTTGATAGGTTGGGCAAGTAGCCAAGCAAAAGCCACAATGCACACAAGCGCCAATCACCTTATTGGCTTTTTTATTAGCAAAGTCAGTGAGCGAAGTCTGTTGAACCGAGGAGTGCATTAAAGAGATCTGTGCCTAATTATGGATGACTGGAAAAATGATAGATTTTGCCGAATTAATGATTGTCTTAAATTTTGTCCCAGCATGGCTAAGGCTGAATTTAAAAAATTATCAAACGGATGAAGGATAGTACTTTGACGATTATTCATAATTAGGCAAAAGTCTCTATACAAAGACTCCGTAAGGATCAAAGATTTGTTTTAATTTCTTAGTTAACGACATATGTAGCGCAGAAGTGCTCTGTTGTGGCTTTGGTTTTTTTTGATTCTTCAGAGCCGCCTCTGTTGGTAATATCTTAAAACTCATTTGAGTAATAAGTGCCAACTGCCCTTTTGAACCAACTAACAACCTAGAGACATCGTAACCGGCAACATTTTTCATCACTTGGCCGCCAAAATTCATCAGCTGACCTTTGCCATTAATAATTTGCACGCCCAAAATGGCGTCGGCAAAGTCAGGTCCAGCACTCGCATACAGTGCACCAATGGTTTGCCCTGGATTGTCTGTATAAAAAGTAAGTGCTTGATTATGTTTCTTTAGGATTTGTTCGATCTCAGCAATTGATGTGCCGGATTTCAGGGTAATCACGAGCTCTTCAGGGTGGTATTCCACCACACCAGAATAAATGCTCATGTCAATATTCTCTATCAACTCTGAGCGAGTTCCACCAATGTGGATTTTCTCGCTTTCTTTAATGAACTGTTGAAACTCTGCAATCGATTTCATTTAAAAGCGCTCTAATTCTGGATGCGGCAATTCACCGTGATGTACATGCATATTACCCAGTTCTGCACAACGATGAAGTTCTGGTACTGCTTTACCCGGGTTGAGTAGTAATTGTGGATCAAACACTGCTTTAATTTGGTGAAAAACCTCAAGCTCGGCGGCGCTGTATTGTACACACATGGCATCTAATTTTTCAATACCAACACCGTGTTCTCCTGTAATCGAACCGCCCACAGAAACGCAATGTTTAAGAATCTCCATACCAAAAGCTTCTGTTTTTTCCAGCTCACCTGGCACGCCGGCATCGTAAAGAATCAGCGGATGCAGGTTGCCATCACCGGCATGAAAAACATTGGCAACACGGAGTTGATAATACTTTGATAATTTGTTAATTTTCTCCAATACGCCAGCTAAATGACGCTTTGGAATAGTGCCATCCATGCAATAATAATCTGGCGAAAGACGCCCAACTGCTGGGAATGACGACTTACGCCCCTGCCATAACAATAAGCGCTCCGCCTCATTCTCGGAAACTTTAAGCGTTGATGCGCCGACAAGGATTTTCAATGTCGCTTCAAGTTCAACCCCTACCGATTCTACTTCACCGTCCAGTTCGCACAACAATAACGCCTCTGCGTCTAGCGGATAGCCAGCGTGAGCATAGGCTTCAGAGGCCTCAATGGCAAATTTGTCCATCATCTCCAAACCTGCGGGGACAATACCAGCCTTGATAATATCCGCCACAGCATTGGCGCATTCTCTTACCGTGGCAAAACCCGCCATGACTAACTTAGCAAGTGCTGGTTTTTTGGTGAGCTTGACAGTAATTTGAGTAATAACACCGAGTAATCCTTCAGAGCCATTCATCAGAGCTAACAAACCCAAACCCTCGTCACTACGGCTCAAAATCAATTCCTCGCCGTCCATGGTGAGCATCTTTATCGCTTCAACATTATGTACGGTTAAGCCGTATTTAAGACAGTGCACGCCACCAGAATTTTCAGCTACATTGCCACCAATGGTGCATGCTATTTGTGAAGATGGGTCTGGCGCATAATACAAACCATACTCAGCAACCGCTTCACTAATAGCCAAATTTCTTACACCGGGCTCGACAACAGCCAATTGGCTCTCGACATCAATCGATAAAATTCGAGTCATTTTCGACAATCCAAGAACAACACAACCTTCAAGTGGTGTAGCACCACCTGAGAGGCCCGTACCAGCGCCTCGAGTCACTACCGGTGTTTTTGTTTTTCGACATATTTTGAGTACAGTCTTGACTTGCTCTACACTTGTGGGTAGTGCTACAACCAGTGGCTTTTGTTTGTAAACACTGAGTCCGTCACATTCAAAGGCGCGAGTATTTTCACTGCCATAAATGACGCTACCTTTGGGCAAGGCATGGGATAACTGACTGCTGACTGACATGAGAGTCATTATCCAGTGATTTAAATTCACGTTGTGATTTAAATTCACGCTGCTATGAATTTTTTTACAACTGCCAAAATTCAAATGTAAGATAATACGCGCCAGTACTTAACTGTCTTCTTTTTTTAATCATCCAAACAAACATATCATGCAATCATTTAACCCACCTGTAAGAACACTTATGGGTCCTGGTCCATCAAATGTTCACCCTAGAATTCTTAGTGCAATGGCTAGACCAACTATTGGTCACCTAGATCCTGCCTTTGTTGGCATGATGGACGAAGTTAAAGAAATGTTGAAAATTGCGTTTAAAACTGAAAATGAATTAACTATGCCTGTGTCTGCACCAGGTTCTGCAGGCATGGAGGCATGTTTTGCAAACTTAGTTGAGCCAGGAGATAAAGTCATCGTTTGTAATAACGGTGTTTTCGGTGGCCGTATGAAAGAAAACGTTATTCGTTTTGGCGGTGTAGCCGTGATGGTGGAAGACGACTGGGGAACCGCAGTAAGTGCTGATAAATTAGAGCAGGCACTAAGCGAGAATAAGGATGCAAAAATTGTTGCTTTTGTTCACGCTGAAACTTCAACGGGTGCCATGTCTGATGTTAAAAAACTTTGTCAGATTGCACACAAATACGACTGTCTTACAATTGTTGACGCAGTAACATCACTTGCAGGCTCTGAGCTACGTGTTGACGAATGGGAAATTGATGCCATTTATTCTGGCTCACAAAAATGTCTTTCAGCAATGCCAGGCATTTCACCGATCAGCATAAGCAATCGTGCAATTCACAAACTAACCAACAGAACAACGCCCGTTGCAAGTTGGTTCCTTGACCTTAACTTGGTTATGGGCTACTGGGGTAAGGGCGCCAAACGCACATACCACCACACAGCACCTGTTAATACCCTTTATGGTATGCATGAGTCTCTTGTGATGATGTGTGAAGAAGGCGTTGAAAATGCTTGGGCAAGACACCAAACAAACCACGAACTGCTTAGAGATGGCCTTGAAGCTATGGGCATGAACTACCTTGTGAAGAAAGAAGACCGCCTCCCACAACTGAACAGTGTTTTCATTCCTGAAGGCGTTGATGAAGCGGCAGTCAGATCCACTCTTTTGAATGATTACAACCTTGAAATTGGTGCGGGTCTTGGCACATTGGCGGGCCAAGTTTGGCGTATCGGCTTGATGGGTCACACCTCTAGAAAAGAAAACATCACTTTATGTTTAGCTGCGTTGAAAAACGTTCTATAAGTAACGAATACTAGACACAAAAAAAGGCGACCTTCGGGTCGCCTTTTTTTATATCTAAAATAATTTAATCAATAATTTTAGCTAGCAATTCTTCTTCCGTTTCAACACGTTCAGGATCAGGCAAGCAGCAATCTACCGGGCAGACTTCAACACACTGTGGTGTATCAAAATGGCCAACACATTCTGTGCATTTGTCGCCATCGATTTCATAAATTTCGTCACCCATATAAATCGCTCCATTTGGGCATTCTGGCTCACATACATCGCAATTGATGCATTCATCGGTAATTAATAATGACATAGTCTACTCAACCTAATAAAATCTAATTAATACAACTACTA
>JBBWVR010000192.1:0-3778 GCA_050256315.1 Gammaproteobacteria bacterium
ATGAATTTTTTACATACACCTTGATAACAATAATCAAACACAATCAAGGGGTATATTTTTTGGGCTATTTGACGCCACATACAGAACAGTTTTTAGTAGTTGATGACTTACATTAATCACACTTTTATTCCCATTCAATACTCCTGTATTGAGCCTTTGTACGTGCTCGATAGTCCTGATATTATAGGACTTTACCATGAATCACATTCTCATCAATGCAACTCACAAAGAGGAGATCCGAGTTGCAATCGTAAGGAATCAAAAACTTACTGATCTCAATATTGAAACCAGCCTTAATCAAAAGACAAAAGGTAACATTTATAAAGCAAAAATCTCTCGAGTAGAGCAATCTCTCGAGGCTGCGTTTATAGACTACGGCAAAGAAAAGCATGGCTTTTTGCCGTTCAAAGAGGTTTCTGAATTCTTCGCAAGCGGCGTAACGCCAAAAGGCGATAAACTCACTATTAGCGACGTTCTTAAAGAAGGTCAAGAGATTATTGTCCAAGTTGAAAAAGAAGAGCGCGGCAACAAGGGCGCGGCCTTAAGTACTTATATCAATCTTGCTGGCGCCTATATGATTTTGACGCCAAACAATCCTAAAAGCGCCGGTATTTCTCGACAGGTTAGTAATACGGATCGTCAAGCATTAAAAGAATTGCTGCCACAAATCCAGCTGGCGAAACACTCTGGCCTAATTATTAGAACTGAAGGTGCAGGCAAATGCCTAGAGGAGCTTCAATGGGAGGTTGATCACCTTACTCAGTTATGGCGCTCGATCAGAACAGCTACCAAGAAACAATCCGACCCTTTCCTTATCTACCAAGAAAGTGACATCACCATTAGGGCTATCCGTGACTATCTTAGGGAGGACACAGACAGCGTCATCGTTGATGATTTAGAAACCTACCAAAGCGTTAGAGAATTTGTTAGCTTTGTCATGCCGCACTACCTTGACCGAATTAAATTATTCGACTCTTCAGAGCACACATTGTTTGCTCACATGAGTATCGAAACGCAGGTTAAAAGCGTATTTACCCGAGAAGTTTCTCTGAAATCTGGGGCAACGATTGTCTTTGATCCTACCGAAGCATTGACTGCAATTGATATTAACTCAGCCAGAGCAACCAAAGGCGCCAATATCGAAGAAACCGCCTACAAAACAAACCTCCATGCAGCAGCCGAAATTGCCGCTCAAATTCAACTCCGTGACATTGGCGGCTTAATTGTGATTGATTTCATTGACATGTCTAGTGCGGAACACAGACAAGAGATTGAAAAAGCAATGGAAAAAGCAACAGCAAATGATCGTGCGCGCGTTCAAATTGGCAACCTCTCAAGATTCGGCTTGCTAGAGCTCTCACGCCAGCGCTTAGAAAGCTCCGTTAGTGAATCCATTAACAGAACTTGTTCGCAATGCCATGGTAGTGGTCATACACCAACCGTACCAACACTGGCGTTGACGATCATCAGGCAGCTTGAAGATACTTGCAACAGCAGCAAACAAACAGACGGATTCACTGTGCAGTCAACCGTCGAAGTAATTACCTACTTACTGAATGAAAAAAGACAGTATATATCGGATATGGAAGCAAAGCACCGCGTTAGAATTACGCTATTGCCAAATCAGTACCTGCACTTCCCTGCGTTTAATATCACCAAGCAAAAAGGTGTAAAAAAATCACAACACAAAAGTTATCAAGGCATTTCAAAGCCGCAAGATTCTCTCGACTTAGGCTTGATAGAAACACCTGCTAAAGCTGTCATCACCACGAACCATCCGACAACTAAAAAACCTGAGAAGAAAGTGTCATTTTTCGCTAAATTATTTGGCTCAAAAGAAAAAGTCGAAGATAAGAAGCCGCAAGATAGACAGCAGAATCGCAACCGCAATCAGAATCGCAACCGCAATCAGAATCGCAACCGCAATCAGAATCGCAACCGCAATCAGAGTCAAGGTCAAGGTCAAGGTCAAAACCAAAGCCGCGGTACCCAGAACAAGGATAACCCTCAAGACAAGTCTGACAACCAAAATAGAGGGCGCAATCCTCAGCAAAAAACAACTGCGAAGCAAGGCAATAGACCCACTCAAAATCAACCTAGAAAACCGGTTGAAAAACAACAAAATAAACCAATAGAGAATCAAATTAACAAGCCCGTTGAAAAACAGAAAAATCAGGCGATTGACACTCAGGCCAGCAAGCCAGTTGAGAGGCAAACTCGTAAGGTTGTAGAAAAACCGATTACTAAACCAGTCGAGAATCAAGTTAACAAACCTGTTGAAAAAACCGTCGCTAAACCTGTTGAAAAAACCGTCGCTAAACCTGTTGAAAAAACCGTCGCTAAGCCTGTTGAAAAAACGAGCAGCACAACGGAATAATGGACAACTACGCTGTCTTTGGTAACCCAATTGAACACAGCTTATCACCAGCGATTCACACCCTGTTTGCTCAGCAAACAGGGTGTGACGTCAGTTACACAAAAATCCTAACAACAAAAGACGGATTTACTGACTGCGTACTTGATTTTGTTTCTTCAGGTGGTAAGGGCTTTAATGTAACGGCTCCATTTAAAATAGAAGCTCTTAAGCTCGCTAATCACCTTACACTTAATGCCAAAACAGCGGGCGCTGTCAACACCATCAAAATTGAGAATGGTGAGCTCTATGGTGAAAATACGGACGGCAAAGGTCTTGTTAACGACCTCTGCAACAACTTAGGCCTGTCGCTAGAAGGTAAAGATATTCTTATACTGGGCGCTGGTGGTGCCACTCAAGGCATTTTATTGCCTTTACTAAAGCATAAACCCGTCAGAATATTAATTGCCAACAGAACAAAGGCCAAGGCTACAAAACTGGCCGTGGATTTTGCCAAACACGGCAAGGTTTGCGGTTTTGGCATGGATCAAATCAAAGCCAAACCGGTTGATATTGTTATTAACGCAACCAGTGCTTCTTTGTCGGGCGAAATGCCAACGATATTACCAGGAGTTGTAGAAGGTGCTTTTTGTTATGACCTAATGTACGGTCAAAAAACACCCTTCATGAATTGGGCCGAACAAAGTGGTGCCAGCGGCATTAGTGATGGCCTAGGGATGCTTGTCGAACAAGCAGCAGAAGCGTATTACTTCTGGCGCGGCGTAATGCCCAAAACCGATGAAGTGCTTTCGTCACTCAGGGCGACAATCGGCTAACAATCCATTCGCCCTCTTCTCTTTTATAGATAAGACGATCATGAAGGCGGTTTTCTCTACCTTGCCAAAACTCAATAGTCTCAGGTATAACACGATAACCGCCCCAAAAATCTGGCAACGGCACTTCGCCTTTAGCAAACTTATTCTTCATTGATTCAAATTGACTAAGCAACAGGCCTCTTGAAGAAATACTGGAAGATTGTTGAGACGCCCAAGCACCTAACTGTGACTCTTTCGGTCTAGAGGCAAAATACTTAATGGATTCCAAGGTTGAGATTCTTTCCACCTTCCCCATAATTTTCACTTGTCGCTCCAAAGCAAGCCAAGGGAATAATAAGGCCGCTTGCGCTCTCGAGCCCAACTGGTGTGATTTTGTGGAATCGTAATTAGTAAAAAAGACAAAGCCTTTTTCGTCAAAAAACTTCAATAAAACTGTACGAACACCAATATTATCATCATCTGCAGTAGCCAAACTCATCGCACTTGGCTCAACGACGCCCGCTTCTTTTGCCTGCGCAAACCACTGAGAAAATTGCACAATAGGGCTGGCATCGAGTTCGTCTTTCCGCAAACCACTTTGGCGAAACTC
>JBBWVR010000193.1:0-1894 GCA_050256315.1 Gammaproteobacteria bacterium
GCATACGAAACTAATGTTCAGGACTATTTCAATTGACAAACAATTGTACCTATATTAAATTTCTTTTTGATCTATTTGTATCGAAAAAAAGTCGCATAATCACCTTCTTGAATTAAACATACCGAAACAACGTTGAGTCGTAAATGCTTCGTATCAAGAAAAGTGCTTTGATGGTCTAGATCATGAAGTATCGGTTTCGTCAGAGTTTTTTAGTTCATTGTTATTAAAGACAATACTGGTTAGACTGATAACGCCCACGACTTTGCCATCATCAATGACAGGGCAGCGAGAGAGGTTAAATCTCGTCAGAAGTCGCGCACAATAACGAATGTGCATTTTCGAATGCACTGAAATTGCGGGCTTATTCATGATTTCATAAACATTGACGCGGTCTAGGGCTTTGTTTTTAGCGATGACCTTGCCTGCAATATCACCCATCAATACCACGCCGTATTCGTCGTGCTCATGAGCTTTATCGATAATCAGCATTTTGGTTTTTTTGTACTGCATGGTGTTTAGCGCATCTTGCACAGTCACTCTGCGATCAATGACATCGACTTGAGGCCACATTACATCTTCTACCAGTACGTCGGTTTTCATACTTCCTCCTTCAAGGTTTTATTGAGTATATCAACTTGATGCATGACGCCAACAGCATCTTCCACATCAATCTGAAAAGCAATACCTTCGTGCGACTCTTTATCTAAGGCGCCTACTTTGTTGATGGTTTCTAGTATTTCCCTTGCGTTAAATTCCTCGACTAACATCATTAGAACATCTCTGGGTGTTTCAACGTGTAGACCCAGAAAAGTCTTTTGGTCTTGCGAGCCTTCACCTCTGGCTTGGGAGATAACGGTTGATCCAGTCGCACCTTTTTCGCGTGCGGCAACTAAGATCTTATCGGTTTTGTCACAATCCACAAAAGCGATAATCAGTTTAAAGTGCATAACATCCTCCTCACTTATTGATTAAGTGTTTAAGTTGAACATAAGCTAAAACGCTCATAATCGCAAATAGGCTTGCAAAAGCAATCAGCCCAAATCCGTCTATCAGCGGGTTTCGTCCTTCAATCGTGCTTGCAAGGCCAAGGCCAAGTGAAGCAACTAAGGGAACGGTGACAGTTGAGGTTGTAACCCCACCTGTGTCAAACGCCAAAGCAATGATTTGTTTTGGCGCAAAATAAGTTTGAACGATGACAATCAGATATCCTGTAAGAATGAAGTAATGTAGCGGTACGCCGACAACGATTCGATAGCTGCCCAGCGCAATTCCTATTGCCACACCAAGTGCCACTGCGATTCTCAGAGGCCAAGGTTGTACCGAGCCACCAGAAACTTGATTGGCTTTTATTGCAACGGCTAGTAATGACGGTTCTGCAATCGTGGTGGCGAAACCAATACAAGCGGCAAATATATACACCCAATAATAGTCAAACCAGAAAAGCTCATCTTTCCCAAGAAAATCGAGAGAGGTGAGCTGCTCAGCCATCAACCTTCCTAGTGGAAATAATGCTTTTTCGAGTCCTAACATGAAAAATGTTAAGCCAATCCAAACCATTAATAGGCCGAATAACACCCCTTTGATATTGGGTATTTTCTGTTTAAGAATCAGTAATTGAAAAACAAAGATCGTTGCAATAATCGGCGCAATATCCCCAAACATACTGATAAATGGATTAATGAAATTCATAACAGGATGCCAAAAATCATTACTGCGATAATCGGCAATAACGAACAAATAGCTATCATGCCAAAACCATCGGTAAGAGGGTTGCGACCGCGAATTCCGCTGGCGAGACCCACCCCCAATGCAGTGACTAAAGGCACAGTGATGGTTGACGTAGTGACACCACCAGAGTCGAAAGCAATGCCAATAATCCAGTCGGGTGCTATTA
>JBBWVR010000194.1:0-9597 GCA_050256315.1 Gammaproteobacteria bacterium
GCCGAAGAGTTAGAAGGTGGTATTAGTGTTATAGGCCCAGGCTACCTAGGCAGTGAGATTGCTGCCATATATTTGCTTAGACAAAATGACGAGGTTGCTATTATAGAAACTGGAACCAAGTATAGCCTGCCATGTATTAACAAGGCCCTTTAAAAAGAGGGCTTAAGCTATTCCAATGTATCCTACATAATACCAACCCACGTGCACCTTGATCACGCCGTAGGCGCTGGCGTGTTAATGAGTTTATGTACAAATGCGAAGTTGGTAATTCACTCTAGAGGTGCGCGGCACTTGATTGATCCGAGTAAACTTATTGCTGGAACCATGGCTGTGTATGGAGAAAAGAAATTTAAGCAACTTTATGGTGAATTAATGCCAACAGATTGCCGAAAATGATTTTTCGAGCTCAGGGAATACTTCAACCCTGGCTGACTCTCGATCGTTGAAGAATTAATCAGTAATAGAATTTAACGAAGTCCAAACAAAAAAGAGCGGCTATTGCCGCTCTTTTTTGTTTGTGTTAGTAGATCTTTAGCGACACTGCGCTTCAAATTTTTCCATAACTTCGCCAATCACCGATCTAATTTCACCTAGTGTCTCGTTTTCGAGGGCAATCATTTCCTCGATATCATTACAGTAGTTCTTTATCTCAGAGCGAGTGTAGTCAATTAAAGTAGCAACACTGAGCAATGGAACAGCTGCGGCAGTAATTGCAGATGCAGATGTGGTTTCTTTAAGTAGTGAGATGCGATCTGCATTACGAACAGCGACTTTGACATTTATCGCAGTCAGGGCGGCTGCCAAAGCGTCGTATTTTTCTTGGCTAACTTGTGCAACTCTGCCTTCAGTTACTAACCTTTCTTTTGTGACTTCAAGCTCACCCTTGACGGCGCTTAACTCTGGGCGTGCATCTTTCATTTGTGCCAGTTCATCTTCTAGCACTTGAGACTTACTTGTAGAGAGAATTAATTTTTGTTGAATGGATTGTAATTCAGCTCTAGTGGTAATCAACTGACCGTTTAAGTCATCAAGCTGAGATTGAAGAGGGCTTTCATCTGAGGCAATGTAACTCGAGCTTTCAACAGCTATTATTGGAGACTCTAATTGTGATTCCAATGTATCAATTTTACTTTGAAAGAAAAAATAGCTTGCAATTAATGCAATGATCAGTATTACTGAAGCAATATTTGCTTTTTGTTCCATTTACATTCTCCGTTTGTATAGTGAGATTTATAGATTTTAATCACCGCCTATTTTATACGACATATTTAGTCTGTTTTAAGCCATTGTGCAATTTCCTTGGCGCAATAGGTAAGGATGGCGTCAGCACCTGCTCTTTTAAAGCAAAGTAGCGTCTCTAAAGTGACTGCTTTTTCGTCAATCCAGCCGTTTTTGGCGGCAGCTTTTAACATCGCATATTCGCCACTAACATGGTAAGCAAAGGTCGGCATACCAAAGGTTTGTTTAATGCTTGAAACAATGTCAAGATAGGGAAGGCCTGGTTTGATCATCACCATGTCGGCACCTTCAAGAATATCCATCTCCACCTCTCTAATGGCTTCATTGCTATTGGCAGGATCCATTTGATAGGTGTTTTTGTCCGCTAAACCAAGGCTTGCCCCTGATCCTACTGCCTCTCTAAAGGGGCCATAAAAGGAGGATGCGTACTTAGCTGAATAGGCCAATATTTTAGTATGAACAAGCCCTTCATTCTCGAGTGCTTCTCTAATGGCAGAAATTCTGCCGTCCATCATATCTGACGGTGCGACAATATCAGCGCCGGCTTTGGCATGAGAAAGTGCTTGTTTAACCAGCACCTCCACCGTTTCATCATTAACAACATAACCCTTGTCATCAATGAGACCGTCTTGGCCGTGACTTGTGAATGGATCCAGTGCCACATCAGTGATAACACAAAGCTTGGGAAAATTGCGCTTTAATTCTCGTACAGCTCTCTGCACCAGGCCATCTGAATTGTATGACTCTTCTGCTTCCAATGATTTTTTTTTGTCAGAAATGACTGGGAAAAGGGCAATTGCTGGAATGCCTAACGCCTCTATTTCGCTTGCCTCACTAAGTAATTGGTCAATGCTTAGCCTTTCAATTCCTGGCATGGAATTAATACTCTCTCGAGTGTTTTTTCCTTCAATAATAAACATTGGGTAAATGAGGTCTTCAACCGTCAGTTTATTTTCACGCATTAAAGAGCGAATGCCGCTGTCTTTTCTCATTCTGCGTGGTCTATGCGTTAAAATAGGCATTTTGTTTATCCAATTAATTTAACCCAAATTATACAATAATGAACCAAACTTCCGAAACTCTTACTCGTTTGTCCAATGTTAACCAAGCTTTTATAAAGCCGTTGCCCAACTCGACCAAAATTTTTGTTGAGGGTTCTCGCCCTGATATTCAGGTGCCGATGCGTGAAATTAAGCTCACTGATACCATTGGCGATCTAGCTGAAGTGAATGAGCCTATTCATATTTATGACACCTCTGGCCCGTACACCGATCCACGCAAATCAATCAGCTTTAGAGAGGGTGTTGGACGACTCAGAACCGAGTGGATAGCGGAACGTGGAGATACCGAAGAGCTTGAGAGCTTTAGTTCGAATTTTTGCAATCAACGCTTGCAAGATAAAAGTCTTGATGAACTAAGATTTGAGCATACACGTACACCGAGGCGAGCCAAAAAAGGGCAAAACGTTACTCAAATGCATTATGCCAAACAAGGCATTATCACCCCTGAAATGGAATTCATTGCGATTCGAGAAAATTGTCTCTGGCAAGAATACAAAGATCAAATCGGCCAACATAAGGGCGAGGATTTTGGCGCCTCAATTCCTGCTGCAATTACTCCTGAATTTGTGAGGGATGAGGTAGCGCGAGGGCGTGCAATTATTCCAAATAATATTAACCACCCAGAAACTGAGCCGATGATTGTGGGCCGAAATTTCTTGGTTAAAATTAATGGAAATATTGGTAATTCAGCCTTAGGCTCTTCAATCGATGAAGAAGTTGGAAAGATGGTTTGGGGTATCCGCTGGGGTGCTGATACCATCATGGATTTGTCTACTGGTAAAAATATCCATGAAACTCGCGAATGGATTATTAGAAACTCACCGGTGCCAGTCGGTACAGTGCCAATTTACCAAGCTCTTGAAAAAGTAAATGGTGTGGCAGAAGATTTAACTTGGGAGGTGTTTAGAGACACTTTAATTGAACAAGCTGAACAAGGTGTTGACTACTTTACTATTCATGCAGGTGTGCGTTTAAAGCATGTACCGCTGACAATAAACAGAGTGACAGGAATTGTTTCTCGTGGCGGTTCGATTATGGCAAAGTGGTGCCTAGCTCACCATACAGAGAGCTTTATCTACACACACTTTGAAGATATTTGTCTAATAATGAAGCAATACGATGTCACCTTTTCTCTGGGCGATGGTTTGCGTCCAGGTTGCATTGCTGATGCCAATGATGAGGCTCAATTTGGTGAACTTGAGACATTGGGCGAGCTAACAAAAATTGCTTGGAAGCATGATGTGCAGACTTTTATCGAAGGCCCTGGCCATGTACCGATGCATATGATTAAGCACAATATGGAGAAGCAGCTCGAAGAATGTGGTGAAGCGCCATTTTATACATTAGGCCCTTTAACGACTGATATTGCGCCAGGTTATGACCACATCACTTCTGCGATTGGTGCTGCTCAAATAGGCTGGTATGGCTGTGCGATGCTGTGTTATGTAACACCGAAAGAGCATTTAGGCTTGCCTAATCAAGACGATGTTAAAACAGGCATTATTACTTATAAAATTGCCGCCCATGCTGCCGACCTTGCTAAAGGGCATCCTGGGGCACAAATTCGTGACAATGCACTTTCTAAAGCGCGTTTTGAGTTCCGCTGGGAAGACCAGTTTAATCTTTCACTTGATCCGGATACGGCGAGAAAGTTTCACGATGAAACGTTGCCAAAACAAGCGGCAAAAACAGCGCATTTTTGCTCAATGTGTGGACCGAAATTTTGCTCTATGAAAATCTCCCATGAAATCAATAAGCTTGATAAGGCACAAGTGGCCAAGATTCAGGAAATTCAGATTGAAATGGATAAAAAATCTGAGCAATTCCTTGAGAATGATAGTGAGATTTATATGAAGGAAGGCGCTTAATAAGCTGAAATCGAGCTAATAATAAGGAAGGCTTAATCCCCTAAATGAGGCTCTAATAGCTCGAGTAGTTTATCTACAGTACCTCTGTATTTCTTGAGATTTGTATGGGCGTTTTCACCAAGTTGATTGCGCCTTTTCTCATCCCCGAGCAAGTCGATAATTTGTTCAAACAATTCATTAGCATCTTGAACTTGTATTGCAGCATCATCACCTAAAAGCGAGCGAGAAACTTCTGCAAAATTTGCCACGTTGGGCCCAAAAATAATAGGCATTGAGTGTTCGGCAGCCTCCAGCATGTTGTGACCCCCTGTACTGTCAAGACTGCCACCAATAAAAGCAACGCTCGACTCTGCAAAATATGCCGACAGTTCACACATGCTGTCACCTAAAAGAACTTGTGTTTCGTCAAGACACGGTATATTGTATGAGCGTCTACTGATAGTAAAGCCTGCTTTTTTTATTCTAGCAAAGACTTCATCGAAGCGCTCAGGCTTTCTTGGGACAATGATAAGTAAAGCATTGAGTTGGTTTTGATACTTTTTCAAACTTGCAATAATTTCGAGCTCTTCTTTTGGGTGCGTGCTGGCAAAAACAATAGTCGTTCTGTTGTTAATCACATCTTTTATTTCATTAATGGCGTTTTGCGAGAGTATTTGGCTAATGCTATATTTAATATTGCCCGCAAGGTATAGGCAACGTTTTGGTGCACCTATTGAGAGAAATCTCTGGTGAGCTATTTGATCTTGCGTAGCAATCAGTGTGTAATGCGAGAGGGTGTTACGAATAAGTTTGGGAGCGAACTTTAAGTAACGGCGTACTGAGCGACTAGAGAGTCGCGCGTTAATCAAGATAATAGGTGTTTTTTGCTTAGCTAGCTCATGAACTAAGTTTGGCCAAATTTCAGTCTCCATAAGGATACAAGCTTTTGGCTTAATGTTTGCTAAAAAGCGCTTTATAAAAGATCGACAGTCAAAAGGAAAATAACAATGAGTAACTTTATCAGCAAAAATTTGTATCACGGCCTCAGCGCCTGTCTTTGTTGTTGTTGTGACTAGTAGTTTATGATCTTTAAGAAGTTCTAATATAAGGGCGCTAGCAGTATTGAGCTCGCCAAGAGATGAGCAATGAAACCAAACCAAACCTTTGGGTGCGCCCTTTACTATACCAATTCGCTGAATAAGATTGGCTTTCCATGGGCTTGTATTTTTCTCAAGCTTGTAAAGTTTAAATATTTCAAATGGCAAACGCAGCCAAAGCAGTAAAGAGTAAAGAGTTCTATTCATCAGTGTGGCTAAAGATTGTCGAAAAAGGTATAATAGTTGGATACTATTTTAACGTTATTTTATGAAGTTTGTAGACTCAGCCACTATTCGAATTGAAGCAGGCAAGGGAGGCAGTGGTTGCCTTAGTTTTCGCCGAGAGAAATACATTCCTGACGGCGGCCCCGACGGCGGCGACGGCGGCGACGGCGGCAGTGTCTTTTTTTGCGGTCAAGAGGGTTTAAACACCTTAAGCGAGTTTCGCTATAAGCGACTATTTAGGGCGAAAAACGGTCAGCCTGGCTCGGGTCGAGATAAGCGCGGCAAATCTGCCGTGGACCTTTACGTTGAAATTCCTCTTGGTACTCAAATTTTTGATCTTGAGACCGACGAGTTGATCGGTGAAATTACCATGCAAGGGCAGAGCTTACTGGTTGCAAAAGGCGGTTTTCATGGTCTAGGGAATGCCCGTTTTAAGTCTTCCATTAATCGTGCACCACGACAAACATCTCCTGGTACGCTGGGCGAGGTAAGAGAGATTGGTTTGGAAATGAGCGTGATGGCGGATGTTGGTTTGCTTGGCATGCCAAATGCTGGAAAGTCCAGTCTGATTAGACAAATATCCGGCGCAAGGCCTAAAGTTGCCGATTATCCTTTTACAACTCTGCACCCGAACTTGGGCGTAGTTAGGGCGGGTACTCAGCATTTTGTCATGGCAGATATTCCTGGTTTGATTGAAAGAGCTAGCGAAGGTGCGGGTCTTGGTTTTGAGTTCTTAAAACATTTATCTAGAGCGAGAGTGTTGCTTCATGTTGTTGATATTTTGCCGGTAGATGGGTCCAATCCGGCTGATAATTATTTAACCATTGAGCAAGAGCTGGCAAAATTTGATGAGGGTCTTTTTCAAAAGCCAAGAATATTGGCTATCAACAAAGTCGATTTGATTGCTGAAGAAGAGCGTGAAGAGTATGTTGATCAATTCCTTAAAGCCACTGGTTACGAAGGGAAGTCGTTTAATATATCTGCCCTGAGCGGTTTCGGTTGCAAACTTCTAATTTATGGTTTGTCGGAGTTAATTGAACAAGTAACAAATGATGAATAAATGCTGGGTGGTCAAGATTGGTTCGGCGCTGCTGACTAATAATGGCACCGGTATCGATAAGACTTTAATTGCTAAATGGGCCGAACAAATTGTCGCCCTTCGCGCTCAAAAAATTGACGTTATTTTGGTTTCCAGCGGCTCTATTGTCGAGGGTATGAAGCGCCTTGGTTGGGTCACCAAGCCTAACGATGTACACAAGTTGCAAGCTGCTGCCGCTGTCGGACAAATGGGCTTAATTCAAGCGTATGAATCACTTTTTGCAATTCATGATATACACACAGCCCAAATTTTATTAACAAGAGAAAATTTAATGGACGCTAAGCGCTATGAAAATATCTCTGCAACTTTGGCCAACTTGCTTGAGTTGGGCACCGTGCCAATTATTAACGAGAATGATACTGTTGCCACCGATGAAATTAAGTTCGGTGATAACGACACTTTGGCCGCATTAGTCGCCAATCTTGTTAATGCCGATCATCTTGTTATTTTGACCGATCAACACGGTGTTTTTGATGATGATCCACGTAATAATAGCGAGGCGAAACTTATTGAAAAGATCCATTTTGCAGATGAGAGGTTAGAGCAAGTTGCAGGAAAAACTGGCGGTGTTTTAGGTTCTGGAGGCATGTATTCGAAGGTGATGGCGGCAAAACAAGCGACAATATCCAACACACCAACTACCATTGCTTGGGGGAGAGAGAGTGATGTGCTCACGCGATTGTTATCGGGAGAGCATCTAGGGACATTGATTCATTGCTAGCATTTATCGGCTTGGGCTCCAATCTGGATAACCCAAAGAATCAAATAGACAAAGCGCTTTCAGCACTTGATCAAGCAAAAGGGGTGGCACTAATTCAAGCGTCCAGTTTTTACCGCTCAAAGCCACTTTTGGATATGCTTGGGCCGGATTATCTTAATATTGTATGTAAAATTGACACCAGTATGACAGCGCTTGAATTATTGGATTTGTGCCAGCATATAGAGGATAAGCAACATAGAGTTAGAGAAGTGCGTTGGGGCTCTCGAACGATTGACTTGGATATTTTACTTTATGGGAATGAAGTGCATAAGACTGACAGGTTGACTGTCCCGCATCCTGAGATGATTAATCGATCCTTTGTGCTTCTGCCACTTGCCGAGATTGAGCCGGCGTTGGAATTGCCGATTTTTGGTTCATTAAAAACACACCTAGAGCGACTTGAATTATCAGACATTGAAAAAATATGAAACACGCTGATTTAAAACAATTCAAACAACGTGGCGAAAAAATAACGTGCTTGACAGCTTATGACGCTTCTCTTGCAAAGCTAATGGATAACTGCGATATTGATTTAATTCTTGTTGGCGACTCTCTTGGTATGGTTGTGCAAGGTGAAAAGAGCACTCGGACTGTTAGTGTGTCGGAGATGGTTTATCATACTAAGGCGGTTGCCAAGGTTTGTGATCAAGCCTTGGTTATTGCTGATATGCCGTATCAGAGTTATGAGGGGCCATCGATGACTCTTGCAAATGCGAAATTACTCATAGATGCTGGCGCTCAAATGGTGAAGTTGGAAGGCGGCGCAGAGCGACAAGAGGTTGTTGAGGCACTAATAAAAAACGGGATTTCTGTTTGCGCTCATCTGGGTCTTCAGCCACAAAAAGTGAACACAGCAGGTGATTATAAAGTCCAAGGTAGAGATCAAAGCAGTGCCAAAATCATTGTTGAGGATGCCCTTCTACTTGAATCCTTAGGTGTATCAGCTCTAGTGCTAGAGTGCATCCCTAGCTCTCTTGCTAAGCTAGTGAGCGAACAATTACTCATTCCTACAATAGGAATTGGCGCTGGTAAAGATTGTGATGGCCAAGTGCTGGTTTGTTATGATATGTTAGGCATTACTCAGGGTAAATTGCCAAGATTTGTGAGAGACTTTACTGTGGATAATGCCAGTATTCTCATGGCAATTAAAGCCTTTGTTCAGGCGGTAAAAAACCAATCATTTCCATCTGAGAAAGAGAGTTATTAGTGCGCATTATTGAGACGATTGGCGCTCTTCAGGAGCATTTACAGCAGTGTCGTGATCAGGGAAAAACCATCGCCTTGGTGCCGACAATGGGTGGCTTGCACCAAGGTCATTTACAACTGATCGATGAAGCAAAATCTCGCGCAGATGTTGTTGTAGCGAGTATATTTGTTAATCCAACGCAGTTTACGCCCCGCGAAGATTTGGATAAATATCCACACAGTCCAGAGGCTGACAAAAAAGGTTTAATGGATAGAGGGGTCGATGTTTTATTCTTGCCCTCGGTTGAACAAATTTACCCTGAAAACAAAACAAGTGGTTATGAAGTGGGTGAAATGGCGACATTATTGTGTGGCAAGTCTCGGCCAATTCACTTTAATGGTGTGGCTCAAGTGGTATCAAGGTTTTTTGATATTGTCGAGCCTGATGTTGCTGTTTTTGGTGAGAAAGACTACCAACAATTACAAATAATCAAACAACTGGTTGAACGCCAAAAACGTAAAATAAATATTGCCTCAATAGAGATTGTTCGCGAGAATGACGGTTTGGCAATGAGTACCAGAAATAAATATTTAAGCGCTAGTGAAAGAGCGCTTGCGCCAAGTTTTAATCAAGTGCTACATCAGGCAAAATCAAATTATGAGGGTGGTATGGCCTTAGACGAAATTATTAGTAGGGCAAAAGAATCTCTTGGAAGGCCTTTTGAGTTGGATTATTTTGAAATACTTGATGCAAATACCCTTACACAAATCACGACTTCATGTATTGATGTGATTATAGTATCGGCGGTAAAATTAGGGGCAACCCGATTAATTGACAATATTGTCTTTAGGAGATCAAATGTTTAGTATTACGGATGAAGCTGAAATTTATGTAGCCGACCTTTTTGAGCAACAGGATGAGGAAAATCTTGGCCTCAAGGTCGATGTTGAAAAGCCAGGCACACCGGTGGCAACGGTTGCGTTTAATTTTTGTTTTGCGAATGAGCTGCCGAGCACTTACACTGAATATTCATTTAAAGGTTTTAGTGCCTATATAGACGACAGCAAGATCGGAAGAGCGTCG
>JBBWVR010000195.1:0-5972 GCA_050256315.1 Gammaproteobacteria bacterium
CATCGGCCAAAGCCCTAAGTTGCTCTGTATTAAGCACACCGTATGGAATAGCCACGCGCAACATATGGGCGTGCAACTCCATGTAAAGGCCGTTTCTTAAACGCAGACTTCTGAATTTGGCTGCGTCCAAATCGCCCGCCAAATGGCGATTTAACTGCTTTTCAAATTGGTCGACTCGTTCAACTAAAAACGCCGTGTCGTCCGTACTGTATTGATACATTAGATTCACTCCAATTAGGTATACCAATAATTATAGTATCATATTCTACATATTGCATATTTATCGAAAAAATAATACTTATATACTGGTATACTCGCAAATTATAGAAAAAAATTTCATTTTTCTCTTTTTTTTCGGAATAGAGTATGGATGCAATCGATAAAAAACTGCTGGGTTTATTGCAAAAAAATGCTGAGATGACTGTGCAACAGTTGTCGAAGGAAGTGCACCTGTCCACCACGCCTTGCTGGAAGCGCATTAACCAACTTAAAAAACTGGGCTTTATTAACAAAACGGTTTCTTTGATTAATCGAAAGCGCGTAGGGTTGAATGTCACCGCCATTGTATTCGTTACCATTAACACCCACGATCAAGAAAAAATCACGATTTTCGCGGAAACCATCAGGGATTTTCCAGAGGTGCTTGAATGCTATCGCATGAGCGGTGAAATTGACTATCTACTCAAAGTGATTGTCGGCGATATTGACAGTTATGATGGTTTTTATAAGCGCTTAATCGACAAGGTGCCATTTCTTAAAGTTACCTCAAATTTTGCCATTGAGGAAATCAAGTTCACCACTGAGTTGCCCTTAGATTAACAACAATCTAACCAAAAAAAAGCTTTGCCATTCCAATGCCACAAATAAGGAGCAACATACCTCCCATCCAGCGCTTAAATTGTTTATCTTTTTCCATTAGTATTGCATGCGCTTTAAGGCCAAAATAATGCCCCACGCCGGCTGCAGGTAGGAACATCAGTGCATATTGCCAATCAATATGCTGTCCGACTGCAACAAAGGCACCCATTTTTATACTCACCAAGAAAAACCACAGAACAAACAAAGTATTTCTCAGTTGTTCTTTGACTACGTTGTGCATATAAACCGCAACAATGAGTGGTGCACCCGTAAGCGAAGTGCCAGAAATATAACCGCCAAGGGTTAACAACAGATTGTCAAGCCAACGCCTATTTGAAGTAATGCTGTAGTTAAACAGCCAAGTTAAGGCGTAAAAACTGGTAATCGAATAGACTATCACCGTCATGACGTTGCCAGGCAAGCTCAAAAGACCAATAACACCAACTATTTTGGCGGGCAAAATCCAAACCAGGGATTTCTTAAAAAAGGCCCAATCCACTTGTTTGAGCGCTCGAGAGAGTGACAAGCCTGAAAAAAACAATAAATGAAGACCAATAATTGGCAACCAGTCAATCGGCGATCCAGCCACCAACAACATAAAAGGCAAGCCCAATGCTGCTCCACCAAAACCCAGCCCCGTACGAACAAAACCTGTCCAGCAAAAGATTAATAAAACAAATACAAACTGTATCGTTGAAAATTCCATCGCACTCCCAAAGAATTACAATCGTAAAAAATCGTCATTATACCCAGTAGGGTGAGTTTCACTTCATGCTGTGAACATAGAGTTTATACTCAATAACAAAATACGATCAGACGCGTTTTATATGAGCAACAACATCATTAACTCCCTCGATAATCATACTAAGCTTGAATCACTCTATCAAGAAAATCGGGCTGCATTTGCAGTGACACTCGGTGAGGCCATTGAACTCAAACCTGAATCCGAAACCCTAAAAACTTGGCAAGCAAGACTTAAACATAACGCCGATAACAACACCCCGCACACAGATAACAAATTGCTACTTGTCATAGTTATTGCACTGTTAGCAGGCGTCTTTGCAAAATTTCCAGTCATTTTCTCGCTTGCAGACAATTGGTTTTATCCACGATTTTTACCGATCATTCTTATTGCGCCGATTATTCTTTATTTTGTCGATTTAAAAAACGGTGGCTTGAGAAATCGCTACTTACTGGCTGGCGTTGCATTTTGCACGATCACCTCTTGGCAGATGCCAGAGAGTATCAACTCTGACTCCATCATCATGTCTCAAATTCATATGCCGCTGCTTATGCTTTCCCTCCTAGGATTTGCCTTTGTTGGCGCTAATTGGAGGCGAACAATCAAGCGCATTGAGTACCTTAGCTATTTAGGCGAAGCTTTTATCATTACTGTGTTGATTTTTCTTGGTGGCGGCGTGCTCACTGCAATCAGCATCGGCCTATTTGATTTGATTGGTATTGATATTTCGCAGTTTTACATGGATTACGTCATTATTTTTGGCTTGGTAGCAGCGCCCACAGTTGCTAGCTACGTTTATGATTTCATCTTAAACCGAGAGAGTAATTTTGCCAACACTTTGGCGAGTATTTTTATCCCTCTTTTCTTTATAACGATCGCCGCCTATCTTGTAGCAACCATCTATCAGGGGAAAACGCCTTATAACGACCGTGAATTTCTGATCATTTTTAACGGCTTGTTGCTGGTAACTTGGGCAATGTCTGTCTTTTATATTATCGGACACAATCCGCTAAAAGATTCGAAATTAATGAATGTTACTCATATCGGATTATTGGCTTCAACGCTTGTTGTTAATGCTATAGCACTCAGCGCCATACTTTATCGCTGGGCAGAGCTAGGAACAACACCAAACCGCGTAGCAGTGACTGGCGCTAATATACTTATATTTATTCACCTAATACGGATAACCTATCAATGCATCCAGAACAATTTTTTGGGTAACACGCAACAATCCACAGAAAACACCATTGCAAGCTTTCTACCTATCTATTCGCTATGGTCTGTTGTGGTAGTGGTGATACTACCAATTGCTTTTAACTTCAGCTAAAGCCAACTAAAACACTGCAGCTAATTGTTTGGCGCTCGCCTCGGCTAGATTCAAATCACTCGCTTCAACCATAACTCGTATGAGTGGCTCAGTTCCCGAGGCCCTAATCAAGACTCTTCCTTCATCGCCTAGTTCAGCCTCAACAACTCTTAATGTCTCACTTAACTTGGCGTGGTTATCCAAGTCCACTTTTCCCGCCATTTTGACATTAATCAGAACTTGTGGATATTTGATCATCTCATTTTTAAGATCATGGAGTGCCTTATCAGATTTACAAACAATTTCCAACACTTGCAATGCAGAAATAATACCATCGCCAGCAGCGCTCTTATCAAGACAAATTATATGCCCTGAACTTTCACCACCCAAAGTGGCGTTATTTTTCTTCATTTGCTCCATGACAAAGCGATCGCCCACTTTTGCCTCAATAAACTGAATGCCCAAACTACTGAGCGCATGACGCATGCCCAAATTAGACATTTGCGTACCAACCACTGTATCTGAGCAAAGCATGCCATTTGCATGCCAAGCTTTGGCAATAATAAAAACCAATTCATCGCCATCAACCAGCTCACCCTGATGATCAACCATCGCCAAACGATCGCCATCGCCATCAAAGGCAATACCGAGATCCGCTTCGTGCTTGAGAACTTCTTGTTGTAAGTGCTTGGTGTCTGTTGCACCACAATTTAGGTTGATGTTGTAACCATCTGGCTTATTATTAATCATAATAACTTCGGCACCCAATTCGGCAAACACACTTTGCGCAATATGGTAAGTTGCGCCGTTGGCACAATCAACTACCATTGTCAGCCCCGAGAGGTCAATCGAGCGATCCAAGGTTGATTTGCAAAATTCTATATAGCGCCCTATTGCTTGGCCGTGTCTGACTGCTTTGCCGATATTTTTTGTATCAACACTAACCATTGGCTCTTCGAGTTTTTTCTCGATGGCTTTTTGATCTTTGTCACTTAACTTTAAGCCACTCTTGGAAAAGAATTTAACACCATTGTCTTCAAAATGATTGTGTGAAGCACTGATCACAACACCAGCAGTTGCGGCGTAAGCTTTTGTTAAATAAGCAATACCTGGTGTTGGCATTGGCCCTAGCAGGCCAACATTAACGCCCGCAGATAAAAAACCCGCTTCTAGGGCAGATTCAAATAAATAACCAGAAACACGCGTGTCTTTGCCGATAATAACACTGGCTTGACATTTTTCCGATAACACTGAGCCAACTGCCCAACCCAGTTTTAGCAGGAAATCTGCGGTAATTGGCGCAACGCCAACTCGCCCTCTAATACCATCAGTGCCAAAATATTTATTCAAAACTATTCCCTAAAGTGTTTAATTTGTTGCCACACCGTTAATGCGTCTTTTGTTTCTCCAACGTCGTGTGCGCGAATAATATTGGCGCCGTTTTCCACAGCAACCAAAGCTGCAGTCACACTACCAATCATTCTCTCGTTTACCTTTTTATCGCCTAATAAGGCACCAATCATTGATTTTCGTGACAAGCCTGCCAAAATTGAAACACCGAATTCATGAAATTCCGATAGATTTTTCAAGAGAGAAATATTGTGACCTAAATTCTTGCCAAAGCCAAAGCCAGGATCTAGTGTAATCGCTTCTGGTTTAATGCCAACAGACGCACAAGCAGCAATGCGTTCTTTAAAAAAAGCTTTTACATCCGCAACCACATCTTCGTAAGTGGGGTTTTCCTGCATGGTTCTTGGCGTGCCTTGCATATGCATCAAACACACACTCGCGCCAAGAGTCCCTGCCATTTCAAGAGCGCCCTCTCCTTGCAACGCATAAACATCATTAATAATGCTTGCGCCAGCCTCGACAGCTTTTTGCATAACAATGGGTTTTGAGGTGTCGATAGATATAGGTACATCAATGGTGCCACTTAGCGCTTCGATCACTGGCAGAACACGCCCTAACTCATCCTCAGCGCTCACTGCTGGTGCTCCAGGGCGAGTGGACTCACCACCAATATCGATAATATCAGCACCCTGCTCAACCATTAATTGAGCTTGAGCAATAGCACTTTCGGCGTCGAAAAAACGACCACCATCAGAAAAAGAATCTGGCGTGATATTTAACACGCCCATAATCATTACCTGCTGTTCGCTCACCAAACCCTGTTTAAGCAAATTGTTCAGGCGTGCTGCCAGTCAACGGCTCATCCTTAATAGGCTTCACTTCTGGTACTATTTCACCAGTACCAAGCTCAGAGGATACTTGATCAGAATCCACTACAGCAGCCGGCTCACGCATTGGTTTTCTTGCCATCAAGTCATCAATTTGACCGACGTCGATAGTTTCAATCTCAACCAAGGCTTTGGCCATAGCGTCCAAAATATCTCGATTTTCTTCAAGAATTTTGTAAGCCACAGAATAGTTGGCGTCAATAATTTTACGAATCTCTTCGTCAACCTTATTAAAAGTTGCTTCAGAAATGTGCTTGTGTTTGGTCACCTGACGACCTAAGAACACTTCTCCTTCCTCCTCGCCATAGGACATTGGCCCCATTACTGATGACATGCCCCAGAGTTTGACCATTTTATGAGCGATTTCTGTTGCGCGCTCGATGTCATTACTGGCACCTGTTGTTACCGCATCTTCGCCATAAACGATTTCTTCAGCGATTCGACCACCAAATAAAGAGGCCACTTGAGAATTAAGTTTGCGCTTGGAAATACTGTAACTGTCTTTTTCAGGCAAGAACATTGTTACACCTAGCGCTCTTCCTCTTGGAATAATACTTACTTTATAAACTGGATCATGCTCTGGCACCAAGCGACCAACAATCGCGTGGCCTGCCTCATGATAAGCTGTCATTTCTTTTTCATTTTCGTCCATCACCATGCCTTTGCGCTCTGTGCCCATCATGATTTTGTCTTTGGCTTTCTCGAACTCCTGCATACCAACCAGGCTTTTCTCCTGCCCAGCAGCAATCAAAGCCGCCTCATTGGTTAAGTTTGCCAAGTCCGCACCTGAAAATCCTGGCGTGCCACGGGCAATATCCATCGATTTAAC
>JBBWVR010000196.1:0-2661 GCA_050256315.1 Gammaproteobacteria bacterium
AGCGCCCGACATGATGGATGCTGTTGTTGCAGCAAACAGTGCGAAAGCACCCCAGAATACACCCGATGCATTATCGGCAATATTTGGCCCCATATACTGTGCTGAATCACCCCAAGGGAGCGCAATGGAATTCGCATACTCAATACCAGAAATGGCCATATAGCCTTCTGATCCCGTAAACCCAGTTGGTAAGGCCCAGTAGAACCACCAACCGAAGAAATAAAACGTTAAGATGGTAAACGCAAACGCCAATAGGTTTTTAATACCTGAGGACAATGTGTTCTTCAAGCGAGTCGCGCCCATTTCATAGGCGAGGAAGCCAGCGTGAATAAGCATCATCAGTGGTATCGATAAAAAATAGTACGTCTCAGCAAACATGGTGTTTGTGATCTGTGCCGATTGAGTGACCGCCTCTAGATTAGCGGTCAATAGTGCAATTTGTTCTTCCAAAACTACTCTCCTTTAGTATTAATAAAAAACAACTTTTCTTTCTTAGCAGGCACATTTATACACCCACCGAAAACAGTATATAGCATCAAGTCATCAATAAAAGGCTTATATTGAACTTTTTTAAAGAACAGAAAATAGTTCATGTTGAATACTAATTTACTAGATAAATTTTGTAGTTAATTTCTGTTTGATTCGATTTTTTAACTTTAAAGTAGAATCATTCAAACAAAACTGATACTGTCCACTTTCTGCATTCAACTCGTAATCTTGAGACCAATCCTGGTGATTCTCAGCCAAAGATTTAACACTGTCAACAATAAACAACACCTCCTTGTCTGTCATTGTTGGATGCAGAGATACCCTTATCCAGCCTGGCTTTTGTGACAAGTCACCCACATCAATCATATCGGTAATTTTTTTGGATTGAGCTTGATCGATACCAAAAAGATGATGTCCATAAGTGCCCGCACATGAACACCCGCCTCGACACTGAATGCCGAAGCGATCATTGAGCATGCGTACACCTAGATTGTAATTCAACTCAGCAATACAAAAAGAAAATATGGCTAGTCTATCTAAGCGATTTGACTCAAAGATCAACAAATTTTGGATATTGGATATACCGTCAAAAAACAATTTTTTTAAGTAGTTCTCTCTTTTTTGCAGGTTTTTTACCCCCATTTCGTTCTTTAAACTGATGCACATTGCCGCCTTAATTGTTTGTAAAAAAGCTGGCGTACCTCCATCTTCTCTAACCTCAATATCTTCAAAGTATCTATGCCCACCCCAAGGGTTGGTCCACTCTACTGTATCTCCGCCAGGATGATCGGGCACTTCATTGTGGTAAAGCTCGCTATTAAAAACCAACACACCGCACGCGCCAGGGCCGCCTAAAAACTTGTGCGGCGAGAAAAAGACAGCGTCTAAACGCTCATCTTGATCCTGCGGATGCATATCGATATCAACGTAAGGCGCCGAACAAGCATAATCAACAAAGCAATAGCCGCCCTCCTGGTGCATCAGTTTAGCAATTTGGTGAATGGGTGTGGCAATGCCGGTGACGTTGGAGCAGGCTGTTACCGATGCAATTTTCATCGGCCGATCTTTATGCTTATCCAGTAAGGCTATGAGTACCTGCAAATCCACCAAACCCTCGCTATTGGGCGGAATCAGCTCAACAGTGGCAATCGTCTCAAGCCAACTGGTGTGATTTGAATGATGCTCCATATGGGTGACAAACACCACCGGTCGCTCAGTATCGGCTAACAGTTGTGGTGCACTGCTGCGAAGGCCCAGCAGTCTTTGAAATTTATTAACAACGCCCGTCATCCCAGAATCGGTTGTTAAAATTACATCAGTGCTGGCAGCATTAACGTGTTCTTTAATCAATTGTTGGGCGCTTTTGTAGGCATGCGTCATTGCCATACCGGTGCCGCTTGCCTCGGTGTGCGTGTTGGCAACAAAAGGCATAATTTCTTCTTGAATGCGTTTTTCTATTGGCAGGTAGTTTCGCCCACTCGCCGTCCAGTCTGCATAGACAATAGGCTTCAAACTACCATCTGGCACCTCGATAGAGGCGTCGATACCGATAATGCCTTGACGAAATTGTGAGAAATATTGCTCTGTCATTGACCCTGTTAAGTGGGTTGAGTAATCAAACCGCTGATTTTACGCCTGACTTGCTTTAAGCGTGTCGCTGAAGGAAGTCAAAGACACACTTACCAACCTCGTTCGGCGCCTCCACTAATAGTGAGTGTTTAAAGTTATCAAGAATAACAAGCTCTGAATCTGGCAAGGCTGAATGAATCAGTCGATTAAGTCTTGGGCTGCAACCACCGTCATTTTCTCCGGTTAACACTAAGCAGGGCTGCTTAATAGTGGACAGCCATGGTGCCATTTCAGTTTCTGCGTAAATCCGAAAAACCTCCAAAAAAATCTTGGAATCCGTTGCCAAGACTTGCTTTAAACGAAAATCGACCTTCTCTGGATTGTCGGCAATAAAAGCATCAGTAAACCATCGGTTTGTCAAAGTAGCGAGTATTTCCCCTATACCTTTCTCGTGCATACTAGCAACCACCGCCCTCACTTTAGTACTGTCATCTTTTGAGCGAAAGGCCGCGGCACTTAATAGGGAAACGCTTAGTGCATGTTGAGGAAACGTTTTTGCATAGGCCGGACCAATCATGCCGCCCAAGGAATGACCAACAATAT
>JBBWVR010000197.1:0-7265 GCA_050256315.1 Gammaproteobacteria bacterium
CTTTGTGGTGCCAAAAACCATATGATTGTCATGCCCGATGCTGACTTAGAGCAAAGCACTGATGCTATTATTGGTGCAGCTTATGGCTCGGCAGGTGAACGCTGTATGGCAATTTCTGTGGTTGTTGCCGTGGGTGATGAAACTGCAGATCGACTCATTGAATCACTGTCACCAATAATTAAAGCTCTAAAAATTGGCGCTTATGATGAAGCGGGTGTGGAGATGGGGCCTGTGATCTCTAAAGAGAGCCAGCAAAAAATTCTTTCCTATGTCGATGCTGGTGTGAAAGCAGGTGCCAAATTAGTGGTTGATGGTACAAGTGTCAGTGAAAATAGCAAAGGCTTTTTTATTGGCGGCTGCTTATTCGATAATGTTACCTCAGATATGTCGATTTATACTGATGAAATTTTCGGTCCCGTTCTTTGTATAGTACGTGTTTCTACTTATGACGAAGCTTTGACGCTTGTTAGCGACCATGAGTTCGGTAATGGCACGGCTATTTTTACCCGCGATGGCGATACCGCCAGACACTTCACCAGCCACGTTCAAGTAGGCATGGTTGGGGTTAATGTTCCAATCCCTGTGCCAGTTGCAATGCACAGCTTTGGTGGCTGGAAACGTTCACTTTTCGGCAGCTCTGGCACACATGGCATGGAAGGCATACGTTTTTACACGCAGTTAAAAACTGTCACCTCAAGATGGCCTTCAGGGATTCGTAAAGGCGCCGAGTTCCACTTCTCTAGTGGTAAAGACGTTTAGCTTGGCCCTTCGAAAGCTTGATCTAATGCCTCATTTGGCCAGCCCATTTGGTTGAGGTTATTGCGTAATTGATCTTCTGTTTGACCTTTCTTACTCATGGCTTTAACCATAAAGCTTAATTTTTGTAATTGCTCTTGTTTAAGTTTTCTACTGCTTGGCGATGACTCTTCTACTTGCAGCCCATCATTGGTTTCGATGATGGGAGGCTGGATTGACTCCTGAGAATTTTTTTCAACATTGTCTTTTCCTTCTAACACTCCACCCTTTCCGAGAATCAAGTCACTGTTTTTTTGACTTGCTGTAATTTTTCTGCAAGCCTACCATGATAGTAACCACTATAATTGTTGCGGCCATAAGCTCGAAGGCATTCTCCGACATAGCACCTGAGGTTAGTGTCATTGGTAAAATACCAATTACACACAGAGCAATCACCCAAGCAACAAACAGCAAAATACCTTTACTGCTTACCTCGTTATTGTCGCTTTTTTGCCGATTCTCACCTTGAGAGCTGTGAATTAACAACATGATAATCTAAGCGCAAGTAGGGAAGGGCAGAAAGATGGTGTTGAGTAATAACAGCAACATCTGCACCATAAATTATAGAAATTTTGCTTAAAACCGTGTGACAGAATAAGGCGTTATATCTATACAGGTTTTTTCATTGCGCATCATTTGAGCCAGTATTTCTGCAGTAATTGCGGCTTGCGTGAATCCTAAGTGTTGATGACCAAAAGCAAGCATAATATTTGGGTGATCTGGATGGCGATCGATAACTGGCAGTGAATCCGGCAGGGTTGAACGATGCCCCATCCATAGGCTTTTATGTTCCCTAGATCGTAGTTTTGGAATGAGATTGGCGCCTTGTTTTTTTAACAGCTTAAAACGCTTTTTGATTGCACCGAGTTTTAAGCCACCCAACTCACTTATACCGACAACTCTTATGCCTGATTCAAGAGGGCTGATAAAAAATCGATTTTCAGCCGAGGCAATAAGGTGCTCTATATTCAAACCATTTTTTTGAAAGTCTACATGATAACCACGCTCTGCAACTAGTGGAACGCTAAGTTTAAGATGATTTAGTAGTTGACCACTCCAAGCTCCAGCACAAATAACCACCTTATCAAAAAGCCTTTTTTTCGAAGTTGTCAGGCAAATCGCCTCGGCCTGTTGCTTTATTGAAACAACTTCTTGCTGAACAAACACGCCACCTCGTTCAATATATTTGGAAAATAACGCCTGGCATAGTTTGTAAGGATCGCTCACTTGATACGCATCTTCAAAATACAATGCATGCGATAACTTTTCATCGAGTTCAGGCTCCAACTTTCTAATTTTTGCACTATTTACAAGCTCACACTTAATACCGTACCGCTGCATCATGTTTAGTTCGTTTTTGGCGTCTTGTATTTTATTTTTGGACCTCCACAACAATAAAAAACCAGGCTTATTTAAGAAATGAAAGCCATCAATATCGGTCAATAACCGCTTCCACGCCTCTATAGACAACTCGTTAAGTGAGTTTATAGCGTCTCTCGATGCCTCAATGTTTTTCTTAGATGCTTGATACATAAAACGCACCAACCAAGAGGGTAGATTTAAAAGTTCCGATGGGGGTAAAAAAAGAGGGGAATTTAAATTAATCCACATCTTGATTGCAGAAAAAACACTCACATTTTCAGCGAGCGGACTGATTAACTCTCTAGCTAAAAAACCCGCATTACCGTATGACGCCCCTTCGCTGGGCGGTGCTTTGTCGAATAATGTCACTTGATAACCAGCTCGCTGCAATTCTAAGGCGCTGCAAATTCCAACAACACCAGCACCAACTACTGCAACCGTTTGCTCTCTATGCTCTGACATATGGCAAATTAGTTGATATTGTTTTTTGCCAAAATAGCTGCAGCTAGATCTTCAATTGAGGTGCCAACGGATTTGAAGACGGTAATTGCTTTGTCACTATTTACAAGATCAACTCGTCCGCGATGTAGACCGGCACAAAGCTCAGAAAATTCAGCCACTATTTTTTCCTCAGTAATCGCACCCTCGCTGATTGGAGTAAGGAGGTCGCCGGTTTCGCTGAGCGCTCCAGCACGAGTATCAACAAATACTTCGCCAATTTGCATAGCGGTGTTGTTCGTTTCGCGCATTTTGGGCGTAAAACTACCCACCAAATCGAGATGAGTTCCTGCTGACAACCATTCTCCCATTACTAGTGGTTCTATTGCCATTGTTGCACAACTGATTAAATCCACTTGTTGGACTATTTCTTGTAAATTTTCTGGTAGGCAAACATGGGCATTAATGCCATCGGCTTTAAGCTCTTCTACCAAGCGCTGTGAAGATTCTGGATTTCGCCCCCAAACATGCACTGTTTCAATTGGGCGAACACTCATGTGAGCAGGAATTAAATTGCGCGCCATGCGCCCAGTGCCTACCATTAACATCGAATTAGTATTTTTTCGAGAGAGATAACGTGAAGCCAGTGCAGAGGCTGCGGCCGTTCGCTTAGAAGTCAGCTCACTACCATCAAGTTGCAATAATAAGCGCCCTGTTTTGCCACAACTCAACAGGTAGTGCGCCGTCAAACCAGCCAAACCACGCTTATTGTTCCCCGGGAAAACATTGACGATTTTAACGCCAGAATATTCACCCTCAATCCACGCTGGCATCAATAACAAAGTTGCATCTGGATCACCTGGAACTTTCATATTGTGGTGGTGTCGAACGGGTGAGTTTACTGTCTGAATAAACATTTTATCCAAACAATCTATCAGCCCTTTCCATGGCAATGCTTCTGCGGTTTTTTGTTGATCTAAGATCATTGTCATATTCTCCGTTTACTGATTGCAATTCTAACTCAGAAAAACTACAATGCGAGCAAATTCGCGTTGCCGCCTGATGCTGTAGTATCCACTGTTACAACACGCTCATTAAGCAATCGCCACGGCTCGTTGATTGAATCAATCACTGGAGTGATTCCAGCATTGCGGTCCAGCACTGCAAGCTCTATATCAAGTGTATCTCCAGAACAAATGATTGCGTCGTAACAATCACGCGCTAACAGTTCTGAACTGGCTGTGGATTTCATCCTGAAGAGCGCGTTGGGGTCAACACCTAACTCAATCAATTGATCAAAATCTTGCTGATTGAGTGCTGACATAACACTATTACCCAGCGCCAATGCGACAATGCTTTGTTGCAATGAATCGACATCGCTTGGTCCAAGACAAAGTACGCAACCTTTTGGATGATAACTCAACGTATTGCTCTCACCTGTAGGTCCAGGCAGTTCAACATTTTGAGAATATTGATCAACCACCTTTGGCAGATCTGCAATAAATGCTTGGCCAAGCATCGGAAATGCGCTTGCTATTTTATCGACCGTCACTTGATCAAAAAATACTGTACTTTTTGACGGAAGCACAACACCTGCACTGGTAACTATCGTATCAAGTTTTCTGCTGTAACCATGTAGTGAGCTTGGGCCGCCAGCTTTTGGTCCGGTCCCTGAAAGCCCCTCTCCACCAAATGGCTGCGAGCCAACAACAGCGCCCACTTGATTGCGATTAATATAGACATTGCCAACATTAATCCTCTTGCTGACCAAATCCACTTGCGCTTGAATTCGAGAGTGGATGCCAAAAGTCAGACCAAAACCCTTGGCATTCAATTGATCAATCATGTCCTCTAGATGCTCAGATTTATAACGAATCACATGCAGAATCGGACCGAAAAACTCCTCGTTAATATCATCCAAACTGTCAAGCTCAATCATCGTTGGCGCAACGTAATAACCATTGCTATTATTGTTCTGAACTCGGCCAATAACCTTGGCATGAGTTCGTGAGTCGTTAATGTGCGCCTGTAGTTTATCTTTTGCCACTTGATTAATCACTGGCCCACAATCAGTGCTTAAGTACTTGGGATTACCCAAATTGAGCTCTTCCATCGCACCTTTAATCATTGTGCTAATGCCATCAAAACAATCTGCCTGAATGAGTAATATTCTAAGTGCTGAACAACGCTGCCCTGCACTCTTAAAAGCGCTGTCTATAACATCGCGTGTCACTTGTTCGCTAAGCGCAGTGGAATCTACTACCATCGCATTAAGGCCGCCTGTTTCAGCAATAAATTTGGCATTACTGTTGACGAGTAAATTACGTTTAATGTGTTTAGCGACTTGTGTCGAGCCAGTAAATGCAACACCAGCAATACTTACATCACTCGTTAGTACCTCGCCCACGTCAGCCCCCCTGCCCAAAACAAGCTGCAATAAACCAAGAGGTATGCCAGCCTCATGCAATAACTGCGTGGCTCGATAGCCAATGATTGAAGTGCTTTCTGCTGGTTTAGCAATCACAGCATTGCCCGCCGCAAGGGCGGCAGCCACTTGGCCAGTGAAAATAGCCAGTGGAAAATTCCAAGGACTGATACAGACAAACACCCCAAGCGCTTCGCGCTGTTTTGGCATGACACTTCTCGATAGGTTGGCGTAATAGCGGAGGAAATCAACCGCTTCCCGAACCTCATCAATGGCGTCCTGATAAGTTTTTCCCGCCTCACGCATGGCCAATACCATCAATTCTGCTTGATTGTCCTCAAATAAATCCGCTGCTCGCTCTAAACTGACCAGAATCGATTCTGCAGAATAATCATTACTAGCAAAAGCTACTTTCGCATCCAATACGCACTGCTTTACTTGCGCCTCGTGTGCAAAAGCCACGAAACCCAAAGTATCTGATAAATCCGCAGGATTCAATACTTTATACTGAGAGCCATCGCCATGAACCTTGGTTAGAACAATAGAATCGGCACACCACTCAAAATTAGTCCAAGACTTTTGCGCCTCCCTCAAATCATCCACTTCATCCTGCTCAGAAAGTAAAATTGACTTGGAGTTGCCACGGGCAGGCTGATAAATGTCCTTCGGTAATAAAATCTTTGGGTGGCTTGTTTGAGGATCGCCCTCTACATCACTTAACACATCAGAGGCTAGCTCACTTGGCTCGATATTCTCATCAAATAGATGATTGATGAACGAGCTGTTTGCGCCATTTTCTAATAAGCGCCTCATTAGATAAGCCAACAAATCTTTGTGACTACCAATGGGCGCATATATTCTTGATACCACGCCGTATTGACTCGCCAATTTGTTATGCAACGATTCTCCCATGCCATGCAACCGCTGAACCTCAAAGCCCTTATTATTTCCTGCAATTTCACAAACACTGATTAACGTATGTGCGTTGTGACTGGCGAATTGTGGATAAATTCTATTGCGCATCTTGAGAAGCTTTTGTGCGCAAACCAAATAGCAATAATCTGTATTCGATTTTTTGCTAAACACTGGATAGTCAACATCGCCAAACACTTGGGCTTTTTTAATTTCACTGTCCCAATACGCACCCTTCACCAGTCGCAACATAATTTTCAAATTATGCTTTTTACTCAACTCATAAAGCCAGTCAATCACCAGCGGTGCACGCTTTTGGTAAGCTTGCACAACCACGCCAAATCCCTGCCAGTCGGTACCGACTTTGCTTTGAGCAATAGCCTCAATCACATCCAGAGACAAATCTAAGCGCTCAGCCTCCTCCGCATCAATGTTGATGGCAATATTGTACTTCTCTGCAATATTGACCAACGCTAATACTCTCGGCACTAGCTCATTAAGCACGCGCTCTCTATGTATAAAATCATATTTAGGATGCAAGGCGGATAATTTTACTGAAATTCCATTTGCGGCAATAATATCGTCACCTTCGCTATCTTTACCAATGGCAATTAAAGCTTTTTTGTAAGACAAAAAATACCGATCAGCGTCGTCCATGGTCCAAGCGGCCTCTCCCAGCATGTCAAATGAATGAACTGCAGCATTGTTTTTTGCGGCTTTAAGTGCTTTGCCAATATCCTCGGCAAAGACAAACTGCGAGCCAAAAAAGCGCATGACATTATGAGCGCTGAATCGAATACCAGGCCTTGCAAGAATATCTAGTGCATGCTTGATGCGATCTTTAATCGAGGCGCTATGGCCATGACTAATCATCATATCCGCCACACTCAGTGCAATCGTCGCCATATTGACCATTGAAGATTTTTTACCGCCCAAATGCTTGGACCACGACTTATTAGAAATCTTGTCGGAAAATAACTTATCTCTGGTTTTGTTATCTGGCACGCGTAAAAATGCCTCAACAAGAGTCATTAGTGAAAGCCCCTCCTCACTGCTGATGCTGTATTCTGAAATAAACAACGACAACAAATCGGGTTTATTTTCTACTCTTAATTCTTTTATAAAGCTTGCTGTAACACTTGTAAATCGCTCTCGCTGATCATTATCAGTGCACTCAAGCATCCGCAATTGCACTAGGGCTTGATCTTCTGGTATGACTCTTGCAGCTCTAATTGCTTGTCTTAAGGCCGTATAGTCGATGGGCAATATTTCTTTAAACAATTTCTTAATCTTAATGGATATAGTACGATCATTATAAATTATGTAAAATAGT
>JBBWVR010000198.1:0-7748 GCA_050256315.1 Gammaproteobacteria bacterium
ATCTTGCGCGTGGTCTCAGAGCTAAAGGTTATCGAGTTTTTGCCAGCGCCAGACAAGCAGCTGATGTCAAAAAACTCGAAGCTGAAGGTTTTGAATCATTATTGCTTGATTTATCCTCTTCAGACTCTATAAATAGCGCTGTAAAGGCACTTTTTCAGAAAACCGACCATCTTTATGCTTTAATAAATAACGGCGCATATGGACAAGTTGGCGCATTGGAAGATATTTCGCGCGTCGCCATGGAAAAACAGTTTCAAGCGAACTTTTTTGGCTGGCATGAGTTGACTAATTTGATTTTGCCGTCAATGAAAAAACACAATAGCGGGCGTGTGATTTATATCAGTTCAGTATTGGGCTTTGTTGCTTTACCGTTTAGAGGGCCTTACATCGCCTCAAAGTTTGCTGTAGAAGGTTTGGTTAATACACTGAGACTTGAGCTTCGCCACACCAAAATTAAATTGTCTTTGGTTCAGCCTGGACCGATTGAGTCTGATTTTAGAAAAAATGCTTATTTGTCTTTTCAAAAGCATGTTGATTTTGAAAGTAGTGATTATCGAGAAGATTACAAGAAGATGATTAAACGACTTAATTCACCCAAGAACGCGCAGTTCACTCTAGGGCCCGAAGCAGTTTTAAAACCTGTTTTGCACGCATTAAAGTCAAAGTCACCCAAACTGCGCTATCGAGTAACCTTTCCCACCAAGCTATTTGCAATTTTAGGTAGAATACTCCCGAGTACTTGGATGGATAAAGTCCTCAGTAAAGCTGCGGATTAATGGAGAAAATAATGGCTAATAAATTTGATTTTAATAAGGGCTTAAGCGAACTGGAGTCTATTATTAATAAAATGGAATCTGGCGATTTAAGCCTCGAAGATTCTCTTAAATATTTTGAAAAAGGTGTTAAGCTTCATCGTCAATGTCACACTGCGCTCAGCGATGCCGAACAACGAATTTCTGTGTTGAGTGAGAGTAGCGATTACAGTTCAGAAAAACCATTCGATGGCCTTGGATAATTACAGGGCGCGCGTTAATAGTTGTCTTGATGCCCATCTAAGTCAAAACAGTGCATTAAGTGAGAACTTGCGCTACAGTGTTCTGGCGGGTGGTAAGCGATTTAGGCCGATATTAACCTACACCACCGCCAGCGTATTTGCCGTGGATTTGGCTCAAGCCGACTCATGCGCCTGTGCTGTTGAACTTATTCACATATATTCTCTCATTCATGATGATTTGCCAGCGATGGACGATGACGATATGCGCCATAACCAGCCGGCTAATCACATGCGATTTGGCGTAGGCCAAGCCATTCTGACCGGTGACGCTCTGCAAGCCTTGGCCTTCGATGTGCTGACAAAGGACAACAGTATTGATTCAGAAATTCGAGTTACTTTAGTGAGACAGCTTTCAAAGGCAGCTTTTGTAATGGCTGAAGGTCAGTCCATTGATCTATCAATTGTTTCAAAAAATGTAGAAATTGACCTTCTGTATTCGATGCACCGCAAAAAAACTGGGGCATTGCTGCAGTGTGCGGTTATGTTGGGTGCTTTTCTAAAGCCAGATTTAAGTCGCGTGGATAAGGCAATATTAACCTCTTTTTCAGAAGATATCGGTCTTGCCTACCAAGTCCAAGACGACGTATTAGATGTTTCTACCCCTGATGCGGTGCTCGGCAAAAGACAAAATTCTGATGCTGATAAAGATAAGCCTTCATTTCCATCGATTCTTGGTATGGACGAGTCGATAAAGGTTTATCGGTCGCTGTATGAAAAAGCTTGCGAGGGTGTTTCACAACTTAGTGTGGATGGAACACTTTTAAGAGAATTAACTAAAAAACTGCTGTCGCGAACGTTCTAAGTTTTAGTATTCGACTAACAGGCCGCCCCAGCTAAAGCCACCACCAATGCCTTCGAGCAAAAGTTTGTCGCCTTTTTTAATGCGACCATCACGCACTGCTGAGTCAAGTGCTAGTGGAATTGATGCTGCAGAAGTGTTGCCGTGTTTGCCTAAAGTAATCACAACCTTTTCCATTGGCAGTTTGATCTTTTTTGCAACCGCAGTAATGATACGAATATTGGCTTGGTGAGGTACCATCCAAGTTAAATCATCAGTTGACATATTGCATTCTTTTAATGTTGCTTCAGCTAAACTCGACAACCTGTTAACGGCAATTTTAAAAACTTCGTTTCCTGCCATTTGAATAAAACCAAGTTCATTGATGCGGTTATTGCTTGTTTGCAGTGATGTAAGAAAACTGCCGTCACTTTGAATTTTAGAGTGGAGGATGCCTGTTTCGTCGTCAGCACTTAGAACAACTGCGCCAGCGCCATCACCGAATAGAATTGCAGAGCCACGGTCATTCCAGTCAACAATTTTTGACATTGTTTCACTACCCACGACCAGTACTTTTTTTGCACTACCGTTTTCAATGTATTGCTGAGCTGTTGACATTGCGAAAACAAAGCCTGCACAGACTGCCTGTAAGTCAAAAGCAGGACAAGAGGCACCGATCTGATGTTGCAACATGGTTGCTGTTGCAGGAAAAATTTTATCCGGTGTTGTTGTTGCAAGAAGGATTAAATCCAATTCGCTGGCATCAACATTTGCCATTTCTAGTGCCTTAATGCTGGCTTCAAGGGCAAGGTCGCAAGTGCCTTGCTCTTCAACGATTCTGCGCTCACTGATGCCGGTTCTAGCAACAATCCATTCGTCGTTTGTGTCTAGTGTTTTTTCAAGGTCGTGGTTCGTTACTACCTTTGGAGGTAGGTAACTGCCAGTGCCTATAATTCGTGCAAACTTTTTCATTAATTAGTTTTTTTTTGTTGTTCCAGCTCGTGCGTTAATTGGTCTGAAATCTTGTCGGTAATTTTAGCATGCGCCTCCAAATAAGCCAGCTTAATTGCTTGCAGGTAAGACGCTGCATCTGCACTGCCGTGGCTTTTAATAACCACACCTTTGAGGCCTAGTAAGCTTGCACCGTTATATTGACCAGGGTCAACGCGTGACTTGAAATCTTTCATTACTGGGCTGGCAATTAGTGCAATGAGTTTTGTTATTGTGTTTCTCTTAAAAGAGCGCTTGAGAAAGTGCGACATCATGTTGGCAACTCCCTCACTGGCTTTCAAGGCGATATTACCCTCAAAGCCATCGCATACAACGACATCAACGGTGCCTTTATAGATGTCATCGCCCTCAACAAAGCCCACGTAATTAAGTGAGGAGTTTTTAAGAAGTGAAGCGGTATCTTGAATCTTTTCATTTCCTTTAATGTCCTCTACACCAACATTAAGCAAACCAATTGTTGGTTTTGAAATTTTTTCAGTGTGTTGCACTGCAATCGAACCCATGGTTGCAAATTGCAACAAAGTTTCTGGTTTTGAGTCGATGTTTGCACCCACGTCAAGCATGTGCGTATGCCCTGTGTAGGTAGGTAGGTTTGCCATAATAGCTGGTCGATCAACACCACTAATGGTTTTTAGTGCGAAGCGGGATATTGCCATTAAGGCGCCCGTATTGCCAGCACTTACACAGGCGTCAACCGTCTTGTCGTGCACAAGGTTGATAGCTACTCGCATTGATGAGTCTTTTTTGCGTCTCAGAGCATGCGAGGGAAGTTCACCCATGTCAATAACCTCGCTGGCATGGGTGATGCTGATGCGCTTTAAAAGTGACTTATATTTGGCGTGTTTTTCCAGTTCCTGCTGAATGCCAGATTCGTCACCGACGAAATTCAGGCGCAGGTCATCATATAAGCCTAGAGCATTAAGTCCAGCTTCAATGGTGACGGGAAATCCAAAGTCACCGCCTGAGGCATCAATTGATACCTTGGTTGTCATGGTTGCTTTATTTAAGCTTCTACTTCTTCGATGTCTTCAACAACTGACTTGATCACTTGTTTGCCACGGTAATAGCCATCAGCAGTGACGTGATGACGCAAGTGAGTTTCACCAGTTTCTTGATCTTCTGATAATGCAGGATTTTTTAGTGCATTATGTGAACGACGCATACCTCTCTTCGAAGGTGTTTTTCTACTTTTTTGTACTGCCATTTCTTACTCCTCGCCCTCATCGGCTAATTGAATATTTCTTAGTATTGCAAAAGGGTTTTTCTTCTTCTGCTCAACCACTTGTTTTGTGTCTTTATAAGTTGCACAATCAAAATCGTGCAAGGGTACCATTGGTATCGCCAACAAGACCTCGTCTGAAATCAACGCAATTGTTGATAATTCTTCATCCTCAGTCACATATAACTCAAAGCGTGAATCCAGTCCTGCGCCTTGGTTTTCGTTTTTCACGAATCCTAAATTAAATTCAACCTTTAAATCTAGGATAATATCTTCAAGGCAGCGCTGACATGAAAGCGCTATACCCAGTGAAATTACCCCATTAAGACAAGGTGTTCTATCATTTTCAAATGAAAAGGATAATGCCACTTTGACTTTATCTGTTTTATTGCTTGCAATCTTCTTAAGTTCTGGAAAATCCCTAATTTGGTATTCCCCTGAAAAGATTAACTCTTTCCTGGCAAAGTTAAACAGTTTTAGCAGCTCTGGTGGCTTCATGCTAGCCCACTTATGTTTGTTTTTCTAAAGCGTCAGTATGTTACCAGAAACTTTTCAATAAGTTAACAACTTTGACGTTGTCTTGCTGCTTCGAAAAGTGCAATTCCTGTCGCTACAGATACGTTGAGGCTTTCAACATTGCCATGCATTGGGATTTTGACCAATTGGTCGCAAGTGTTTTTTACCAGTTTTCTAAGTCCTTTGCCTTCAGTGCCCATCACCAAAACGCTTGGCTCCGTCAGATTAAGCTGGTAAAGCGAGGACTTCGTTTCACCATCAAGGCCAACAACCCACAGTGACAGGCCTTGTAGCGCTTTAATGGCTCTCACTAAGTTGGTTACCTGAAAGACTTTTAGTTGATTTAGGGCGCCTGCAGAGGTTTTGTGTACTAAGGCATTGATTGGTGCTGAGCCGTCCTTATTAATGATCACACAGTCAACACCAGCTGCATTTGCGCTTCTTAGGCATGCCCCAAGGTTTCTCGGGTCTTGGATGGAGTCCAGCATTAGTAGTAGCGGTTTGGCACCTAGGCTTTCAACGAACTTGATTAGCGCATCTTGACCGGGCAAGGGCGGTAAGATAATGTCAGCAATAATGCCTTGATGCACTTCACCTTTTGTCAGGCGGTCCAGCTTGCTTTTGTCGATGTAGGAATAGTTGATCTGGTGGGCGTCAAGTTGTGAGACAATTTCAGAGATTCGACGATCCCCTCTACCAGATTGAAGGGTTACTTTTAAAACACACTCGGGATTGGCACTAAGTTGTGCCTCAATACCGTGGAAGCCGTATATTTGTATCGTTTTTGACATTGTTGAGTCGTTGCAGGCTAGAGCTTGTCTGAGTAAATTTCAATATAAGCTGAATCTCTTAGCTCTTTGACCCAGTTAAGGTAGTATTGAGTTGCTTTTTGGTTAATGATTTGTTGCTTACAGGCTTCGAGGTTGGAGTCAATGTAGCGCTCATCGGCTTTAATTGCTATTGCCCAGCCAGGATCTGCATTGTAAATATCAGACACTTCACCCTCTTTAAGGTTGTCAAAAAAAGCAAGATTCTCACTCTCTATGCTAATCCAGTCAGATAAGCCGCCTTGGGCATAGGATGGATCTTGTGAGTGCAGTTTTGCAAAATCGTAAAACGAAGCGCCTTTTTCTACATGTTTTGCAAGTTTGTTAAGAAGCTCCCTAACGGCAGCCTCTTGATTGTCAGCATCCTCAACCTCGGCAATGATTATTTGCGCTATTCTGATTTGCCTAACGCTGTTTTGACTTGCATTATTTTGGCAATTAGTTTTAATTTCTTCATCGGTCAAGTTGATTGTCATTCCTTGAATGACACTATTTTGCAACGTGCTAACGGTAAGTTGGTCGATAATTTGCTGGAGAAATGTAGGAAATTGCGGGTGCGCTCTAAGTTGCTCATTGGTCATAGTGTTGTTTTGCGCTATTTGCGCAACTGCCGCATCAATCGATTCCTGTGCGGGTGCAATACCTAGCCGAGTTATTTGTTCTTGGATTAGAAGATTGTCAATTTGTTGGTCGATGACAGCCATTTTTTCATCAAATGAATTAACCGTGCTTAACTGTTGCTCGACGGATGCCATGGTAATGATGTTGTCATTAACGAGGGCAAGTATGCTGTTAGCTGCAAATACAGATCCAAACTGTGCGCACAATAATAGTGCTATAAGTTTTCTCATTGAGTGAGATCTGCTCGGTAGTATGGTATGTTTTTCTCGAGGCGTGCTTGCATGTCGGAAGAGCTTGAACCAAGGCCTTTGAAGACCAGCTCAAGGTTAGTGCTGTGGTCATACACGCCGTTAACTGTTTCTTTAAAGTGTGCTACACGAACCGCCCAACAGCATGATTCATAAGCAAATCCTGAGGTTTCTTTTTCAGTGATGCCTGTTGTTAGTGATCTCTTTAAGCCGCCAAATAAATGAATAGAAGCATTGATAGGATAGGCGCCATAAAGTTCTATCGTTTCATTTGTATTGTTATTGGCGTGAGCAAGTGAGATAAAGTTTCTTGGATTTGTCTTATAGCTCAAAGAAGTTTTGCGATTATCGATAGAGGTTGTCGATGGATCGAATTGTAAAGCACTACTAAAGCTTAATTCGTTTAGCGCTAAATCGACAGAAGCGGCAATATCAGAAAAATGTTTTCTCGTTTCATAATCCACGCCAACAGTGTCGCTCACAACTTGGTCGCTAATATAGAAGCTTTGTGCAACTTTAATATTCAACAGGTTGTTACCAGACGCAGGGTTAAGGTAGTTTGATTCAAATCCAACAGTAATGTCATTGGCGTTGGCAATTCTGTCAAGGCCTGAATATCTCTGCCCAGCGAACAGCGTGTCGTACGTCAACAAGCCACCAAACCTGTCTGAGGTGTCAAAAATAGGAATAGAGCCTTGCGCTGTTTTCGGGGTAAAGTGGTAGGCAATTCTAGGCGTAAACGTGGTATTTGTTGTATTGCCAAACAGTGTTGCTTGCCCCTGTGAAGGGAATATTGCATCAACGCCAAAGCCACCAATAATTCTTGATTGATTGCTGTTGCCGTCAATTAAATAACTACTGGTCGAAAGGAATGCGTTGGTTGTCATTGTGCCAGAATTTAACTCATACACTCTGCCTGTTGAAAGTTCACCATGCACTCTGGTGCCGGTCGTTTTGCTTGCATCTTTATGGCTAAATCTTGTGGCAACAACAGATACGTCAAGTGGCGTTAGGCGTGTTTCCAGCGATTTTTCAGCGCTAACTTCAAACGATTTGCTGTATTGATTGGCGGTGCCATTAAGAGCTTGCTTGGATTCGCCATAAAGGTTGGCTTTAAGTCCACTCTCTTCGTCTTCAAAACTAAGGCTGAGGGATGAAGTGAGCGTATTACCAACATCGGCGTCTTGGTAAATATCTTGGTAGAAATTGACATCAGAAACCCGCGCTGTTTTAATGTCTAATGCAGTTTCATCATTAAGGTTAATTTCTAGCGCAGTGTTAAGTAACCAGCGCGCTTGGTTGGTAACATAGTCGTTAAAAAGATATTGACTTTCAACACTAAGTGAGCCATTGCTTTCACCATCGCCAGCATACAATAATTGGCGATATTGGCCTTCAATAACACTGCCACGAGTGGAGAGTTGGTTGAATGCCAATAGCAGGTCACGGTCACTTGCTAAATTAAAGTAATAAG
>JBBWVR010000199.1:0-1563 GCA_050256315.1 Gammaproteobacteria bacterium
TACCGAGGATGTGTTAATTCGTTTTAGACGAAAATCTTTGGGGATTGATTAATTAATAAAATTTTTTGAATTTTTAAATTGTTGAAACCCTCTTCGAGAAATTGCTAATTTCTCGAAGAGGGTTTCATTTGCTTTTATAAGAGTATCCCAAATTATGTGAATAAGAAGTTAGACACCAAAATTCTCAATAAAAGTCGATTAAAAGTGCCATCCACAAGCCAAAAACAGCCTATTTTTAGCGTTTTTGAGTGAAAAGTAAGTGTTTGTGAGACTGGTTGAAAAAATTTATGAAATTTTCGATTGGATTGCGTTAATCGTAAGATTTGCGTCCAGAAAGAGCGTGGGCAATGGTATTGATATCCGCGTATTCTAGCTCGCCACCTATCGGGATACCGTGGGCAATTCTGGTGGTGTTGATGTCATGCTTTTTAGCTAAATTATGGATGTAGTGGGCGGTAACTTCGCCCTCAATCGTGGCGTTAGTTGCAAGGATTATCTCACCGATTTCTTCGTTTTCAAGCAGACTTTCAAGCTCATCAAGTCCAAGCTCTGCTGCACCGATACCATCAATAGGGGAGAGGTAGCCACTGAGGACAAAGTATTTGCCAGAGTAAACACCGCTTTGTTCAATGGCATGAATATCGCTGGGTGTTTCCACAATGCATAATTGCGATCCATCGCGCACATTATTGGTGCAAATCTCACAGATATTTTTTTCAGTAAGTGTTCGACATCTTGAGCAGTTTTTGACGTGCTCCATCGCATCAACCAGCGCTTTGGCTAATTCAAAACCACCTTCACGATCTCGCTCGAGCAGATGATAAACGAATCGCTGCGCACTTTTCGCGCCGACACCGGGCAGCACGCAGAAGGCTTTGTTTAATTTTTCAATCATAGAGAGACCTTAATAAAACCTAAAAGGGCAAATTGAGTCCACCAGTAACACCTTTCATTTTTTCCTCAGAAATTTTATTAACCTGCGACGAGGCATCGTTCATTGCCATCATCATTAAATCCTCAAGCATTTCTCTGTCATCAAGTAGGTGCTCATTAATTTCCACAGCGGTTGTTTGGTGTTGACCATTAACGGTTATTTTTATGCCACCAGAGGCTGACTCACCAACACAGCTTAGCAGTTTTATTTCATCTTGCGCAAGTTTCATATCTGCCTGCATTTTCTGTGCTTTTTGCATCATGCTAGCCATGCCGCTTTTAAACATTGTTAGTCTCCTCTAGGGATCTGATTGATTTAACGTCAACCTTGGTATTCAAGGCTTTCTCAAGAGCTCTAACGCCTTCGTCGTTGAGATAATTTGTTTCTAATTCTTGGCGCTGCTCTTTTTCAGCAGAATTTTCTTTTTGTGCCAGCGACTTGTTGTTTGTTTCGCCAGATTCGATGATAACGCTGATTGTGCTGAAATGCGCACATAGCGTTGTTTCAATGGCTTTTTGTGTGTTCGCTGTTAATAAATTACTAAAGCTTGAGTCAAGTGTCAGTGTTAGTTTGTTGTCTTTAAATTGAGTGAAAAGTGTGTTCTTAACCAACATTTTTGCCGCACCTTT
>JBBWVR010000200.1:0-2575 GCA_050256315.1 Gammaproteobacteria bacterium
CGGCTCATCATTAATGAGAATATCTAGACGAATTAAATCGGATGGCTGATAGCGCTCAAAATGATAATCCATGGAGGCAAAACCGCGCGAGACAGACTTTAATCGATCAAAAAAATCGAGCACCACTTCATTCAATGGCAGCTCATAAACAATAGAGACTTGACGACCCATGTATTGAATGTTCTTCTGTACGCCGCGTTTGTCCACACAAAGAGTGATTACCGAGCCAACATACTCATTTGTCACCAAAATGTTAGCGGTAATAATTGGCTCTCTAAATTCTGCAATACCTTGAATTGAAGGCAATTTTGAAGGACTGTCTACCCGATGAACCTTACCTTTAGTGTCCATAATTTCATAGACCACGGTGGGTGCTGTGGTAATTAGGTCTAAATCGTATTCACGCTCTAAACGCTCCTGCACAATCTCCATGTGCAGTAAACCCAAAAAACCAATACGAAAACCGAAACCCAGTGCATCTGAATTCTCTGGCTCATATTGCAGTGCAGCATCATTGAGTCGCAATTTTGCGAGCGCATCTCTAAATTTTTCGTAATCTTCACCAGAGGTTGGAAAAAGCCCAGCAAACACGCGCGGTTGTATCGGTTTAAAACCCTCAAGCGGCTCACTAGCAGGATTTTTACTGCTGGTAATGGTATCACCCACAGGGGCGCCATCAATGTTTTTAATATTGGCAATCAAGAAGCCCACTTCACCGGCTTTTAGGCTTTCTGTTTTAGTACGTTTCGGGGTAAAAACACCGACTTCATCCACCGAGTGTTCGTTACCATTGGAAAATATTTTAATTTTAGTTTTGGCGCGGATTTCACCATCAATAACGCGAATCAGCGACACCACACCCAAGTAATTATCAAACCAAGAATCAATAATCAACGCTTTGATTGGTGCATCAATTGTGCCTTGCGGTGCGGGGATTTTTTCAACAATTTGTTCTAGAATCTCTTCAATACCAATACCAGACTTGGCGCTTGCATGCACGGCGTCATGCGCCTCAACGCCGATAACATCTTCAATTTCATCGATCACCCTTTCAGGCTCTGCAGCTGGAAGATCAATCTTGTTCAGCACCGCAACGACTTCAAGACCTTGGTCAAGGGCCGTGTAACAGTTTGCTACTGTTTGCGCTTCCACGCCTTGAGAGGCATCAACAATGAGTAATGCGCCTTCACAAGCCGACAACGAACGAGAAACCTCATAAGAAAAATCCACGTGTCCAGGCGTATCAATAAAATTTAGTTGATAGGTCTCGCCATTTTTGGCATTGTAATCCAATGTCACACTTTGTGACTTAATGGTAATGCCTCTCTCTTTCTCAATGTCCATCGTATCCAACACTTGGGATGACATTTCCCGTTCACTGAGGCCGCCACAATGCTGAATAAAGCGATCAGCAATCGTTGATTTGCCGTGATCAATGTGAGCGATGATAGAAAAATTTCGGATATTTTGCATATCGATGATAAAATGAATGCTTTAGATTGCCAACGAGACATTATACAGTCAATGAATAAAGTGAAGCCAATTACCTGCATTGCCACAAGCGACCTTGAGGTGCAAATACCGGATAATCAAGGGCGCAATGTTGTGCTTTACTTTTATCCAAAAGACGATACCCCGGGCTGCACTACCGAAGGGCAAGACTTTACTCGCCTCAATCAACAGTTTATTGATAGCAATTCGGTTGTTTATGGCGTCTCTAGAGAGTCAATTGCCTCTCACGACAAGTTTATCTCTAAATACGGTTTTAGCTTTGATCTTATTTCCGACCCTGATGAAGTGCTTTGCAATCAATTTGGGGTCATTCAGCTGAAAAAACTTTATGGCAAAGAATATATGGGCATTATTCGCTCAACGTTTATCATCAGCCCCGAGGGTGATATCCTTAAGCATTGGGACAAAGTCGGAGTTAAAGGGCACGCAGAAAAGGTACTGGAGACTATTAAAGCATTATGATAAATGTTGATTACGATGAAGTCGAAAAATTTGCCTCATTAGCTGCGCGCTGGTGGGATAAAAACTCAGAATTCAAACCACTTCATGACATCAATCCACTGCGCCTGAACTACATTAAAGAGCACTGTGGTGGCTCGTTAAATGGTAAACGTATACTTGATGTTGGCTGTGGTGGCGGTATCCTTGCAGAAGCTTTGGCGCTCGAAGGTGCTGAAGTTGTTGGTATAGACCTTGCTGAGGCAAGCTTAGAGGTGGCTAAATTGCATTTACTGGAATCAGGCCTGGATGTCACTTACCAACTGATTCCCGTGGAAAAATTGGCGGATAATAAGCCGGAGTCCTTTGATGTTGTTACTTGTCTTGAAATGTTAGAGCACGTACCCGACCCAAGTTCAATTGTAAGAGCTTGTTCTGAACTGGTTAAGCCTCAAGGAAAGGCATTCTTTTCAACCATTAACCGCAACCCAAAATCTTATTTCTTTGCCATTGTTGGTGCGGAGTACATTCTTAATTTACTGCCAAAGGGTACGCATTATTACCAGAAATTTATCAAACCTAGCGAGATTGACGGCTGGGCAAGACATTGCGATTTATCGATTCA